>JAICUC010000019.1 GCA_025936075.1 Nitrospira sp.
GCTTCCTCCGAACAGACTCTTCCAGGAAGCGTGTTCTTGTACCTGTAGATCCTTTTCCCACAGCGACTCCAAAATGCGGATCTCCGAAGAGGATCCCCCGTCCATAGCCATCGCTTGACGTACAGAGCGAAGCGTCTCCTTAAAACACCGACCAACGTCGTATAAACGAACGGCTCCGAGACTTCTGAGGAGAAGAATGTGCCCGGTTTCCGTTTCAGCGACTATCGTCTGATAAGCATGCTTCCCGCTTTCGCGAACGCGGATCTTGCCGGTTAAGTCCAGAAGCATCAACGCCTGTGCCGCTTCACGGTAGCGCGGCTGTTCTTCGTCGAAACGCTCTGCCGCCAGATCAAGGATCCGCGCCTTCTGCAACCCCGAGGCGGACGGTTCGGCGACAAATAACCCCTGCCACGATGCGTGGCGTCGGCCCCCCAAGGGACGCCCATCCTTATAGAGAAGACCAAGATAGGCGAAGTTTTCACGGAACAACCCCGCATTGAATAACACATGATGGCCTGTTCGTTTCTGCCATTCGTCCATTCTAGGCGGCTCTGAAAGGCCTTCCTGAGCGTAATGATGAACGGAGAACTTCGTCCGTTCCGGATCCATATCGACAGTCAGCATGCTCGGCACGGTAGGACAAGCGTCGCCTGGATTCCATACGGAAACCGTTAAGCCGTCAGAAAGGCGCTCCCATGAGGTATCCTGAGCCGGACACAGACCGGGGGTTAGAACCAGGCTCAGCAGGAGGATGATCACGGCGTGCTTGGCTTCTTCGAACCACCGGCTTCTAATCATGACGGCCCTGCAGATACCAGTCGTACCGAGCAGGCAGATGACGACAACTCATGGCTCAGGATCGCTTGACGCTCCGGGACTGTTCAATTGACGTCGGTTGTTGACTGACTCTCATCCGATTTGGCTTCACATCCAAAAGCTCACGCACGGAACTTGCCAAAGCTTCGGGTGTAAAGGGCTTCTGCAGATACGCACTGGCAGGGTCACCGGCTCCGATACCGACATCATCCGTATATCCTGAAATGAAGAGAAGTTTCAACTCCGGCTTGATCACGCGAAGATGCCTCGCCAGTTCAGTCCCACTCATCCCCGGCATCACAATATCCGTGAGTAGCAGTTTGAGTTTCCCAATATGGGGAGTAGCCACAAGACAAGCCTCGACACCATTTCTTGCTTCGACGATGCGATATCCGAGCTTACGAAGTTCATCCCGGATGAGGATGCGGACATCTTCTTCATCCTCTACAAGAAGAATGGTTTCATGGCCCTCCACCGATTGCAACGGTACATTCTCATCTATCGGCGCCTCGATTTCGCTTGCGACACGCGGCAGGTACACATCGAAACGTGTCCCTACTCCACTCTCGCTGATCACATCCAATCCCCCGTCGCTTTCGGTGACGATGCCGAACACGGTCGACAGTCCCAGTCCCGTTCCCTTTCCTTCTTCCTTGGTTGTAAAGAAGGGCTTGAACATATGCTCCTGTACTTCTGACGACATTCCGGAGCCGGTGTCCGATACCGAAAGCTTCACATACTCCCCCGGCGGGAGCGGATTGACGTGGTATCTCGGCTGGTGGTCGAGTTCTGCCGAAGCGGTTTCGATCGTGAGCCTTCCGCCGGTCGGCATTGCATCTCGGGCGTTTACGACCAGATTCATCACGATCTGTTCGACTAAGGCAGGATCAGCTTTGATGCGGAGGTCGGTGGCGCTCAGTCTCAATGTCAGCTCAATATCCGCTCCGATCAACCTCCGAAGCATAGTCTCAACATTCCTGAGAGTGGCATTGAGGCTCTGAACTCTCGCTCCGGAAGGCTGTTTTCTGCTGAACGCGAGCAGCTGGCGAATGAGAACCCTCGCGCGATCCCCCGCCTTCTGCATCTCTTCCACCCTACCTCTCAGCGGATGATCCGGCCCCATTTCACTGAGCAGAACCTGACTATGTCCCATGATGACCGTGAGCAAGTTATTGAAATCATGCGCCAGTCCTCCCGCCAAACGGCCGACGGCCTCAAGCTTTTGTAGCTGCCGAAGTTGCATGTCGCTTTGGAAAAGCGCCTCCTCCGCTTGCCTTCGTGCCATTCGGGCCTGTTGCTCATGCAGTACTCGGCGCACCGATGGGACAAGTCGACCCAAACCCTCCTTGGGAATGCAATCCGTCGCACCGCGCCGCATTTGCTCGATGCACCGCGCCTCAGTAAGTGCCGCCGAGACAAAAATAAACGGTACGTCAGGAGCCGACTGTTGGGCCATTTCTAAGGCGGCCCCTTCATCAAACTCAGGCATGGAGAATTCAGCCAGGATAAGATCCACCTGTCCATCGTTCAGAGCTGAGCTAAAGGCGCGGCGAGTTTCTACGCGTCGTACCGTGCAAGAAAGGCCCCCATCGGTCAACAGCGCCTCGATGTGATCAGTATCTTGTGAGTCAGTCTCTAGGTGCAACACTCTCAACGGAGTCTTCATAGCAGGGTCATTGGGCGGAACGGCAGCTCTCAGGCGGAGGCTCATTGATGACGCCCCAGAACGTTCCCAACTCCTTGACTGCAGACAAAAATTTGTGAAACTCGACGGGCTTGACGACGTACGCATTGGCTCCCAAGGCATAGCTGTCGGCCAGGTCACGCTCTTCTCGCGATGAGGTCAGCATCACGACCGGAATCGGACGAAGATTAACGTCCGCCTTGATGGTACGCAAAACCTCCAGACCATTTACCTTTGGCATTTTCAGATCGAGAAACACCACGGCAGGGTTTCCTCTCAGCCGCGACTTGAATTGTCCGCGACAATACAAATAATCCAACACTTCGGCGCCGTCATGGCACAGAACGACTTTGTCGGAAATATGCTCCGCCTCCATTGCAGCCAATGCCAGCTCGGCGTCTCGAGGGTTATCCTCGGCGAGAAGGATCGGTTTGGCCACGGTCATGAGTCACGTCTCCTTGCCGGGAGCAATACATAGAACGTCGCTCCCTTATCCGGCACGCCTTCGGCCCAAGACCGTCCCCCGTGACGATGAACGATCCGACGAACGTTGGCGAGCCCGATACCGGTTCCTTCGAACTCGTCGGCCCGGTGCAGTCTCTGGAACACTCCAAACAGCTTGGGGGCATACTGCATGTCGAACCCCACGCCATTGTCGCGGACGAAAAGGACGATTTCCATGGAGCTGGGATGCTCCACACCGATCTCAATCGTGGCGACCGGCCTAGTGCTCGTAAACTTCACGGCATTAGCAATCAAGTTCATAAATACCTGTCGGAGCATGGCCGGATCGCCTTGTACGTCGGGCAGTGCAGCGATTGTCCATGATATCTCTCGTCCTTGCAAGTCCAAGCGAAGTTCGGCAAGGATGCTCTTGATCAATTGATCCAGGTTGACGGCCGTGCGGAGCATTTCTTGCCGACCCATACGGGAAAAAACCAGCAGGTCGTCGATCAACTGTCCCATCTGTTTAGCGGAGTCGGAAATCGTCTGCAAATACCGCGCAGCCTTGTCATTCAGCGAATGCTCGACCGATTTACGCAAGAGTGCGGCATAGCCGTCGATGTGACGCAACGGCGCACGTAGGTCATGAGAGACCGAATAGCTGAATGATTCCAGCTCCTTGTTTGCGGCCTCCAAGAGTTCTCCCCGACGTTGCAGCTCCCCGGCTACGCGTCGCCGTTCCGTGATGTCATGTCGAATAAGGTAGTATACCCATGCCAGGAGAACCAGCTGCAGCAAGGCACCGATGCCGAGGAGTATGATGGTATTCCTTGTCCCGGCAGCGGATTCCATCACCCGTCGTCCCACTGCTTGCCGCTCGTGTACATCCATTTCCGTAATGATTTGGTGAATGACACCGAGTTCGCGTCTTCCGGCCCCTTCGAAGGCCATTTTCTTGACCGCTCGGAAGCCGCCCTCTTGGAACTGGTTGATGGCTTTTGATTCGACGTTCAGTTGCCGGTCCATCATCCGATCGAGAAGTCCGGCCCGTTGCTGTTGCTCCGATGATCCGCCGATCAAATCATTGAGATACGCGACGAATGTCGGCTTCTGCTTCACGACCTTCTTGTAAATATCCAGATACGACGCGTCTCCTGTCACCAGATAGCGCCGATGGGCATCCTCCGCTTCACTCATCGCGGCATCAATATTATTCAGGAGTTGGATAAGATCATAGCTGCGGCTATCCAGCTCACTATTGGTCAGCAGGATGCTCGTATTATGGTAGGAGATTGCGCTGACAATCAAAATCCCAACGAATACCAGGCTGAAACCGGCTAAGACCAGCTGCTCGATGGTCAGCCTGTGGAACCACGCAACTGCACGATGAGAGAAAACGGATGAACCCGCAGGAACGGAGCCCGACGGTTTAGGCTGCTTCGTCCTTAAGAGAGGAGCCTGTGGAGGATGGTTGGAGGCTGATTCCATTGATCAGGGCGACTTGCCTCAAGGTATTCTGATAATTGTTCGGACACCATACAACAATCATGTCACAATGATAGCAATTGTAGCAGAACTCGGAGGAGGTAGAGCAGGAAAACTAACCACCGAGAGGAGAACTCGGAGGAACCACGGTAGCCGAAGGACCGATAAAATTCGCAAACATGAGCGTCGCGCTGACCACCCAGTCTGTGAACGGTTGCGGGTAAATACCGATCACCAACGTTCCGGCCAACCCGACATAGATCACCGCCTTCATCGGGTTCGAAATTCCGATGGGAGAGGGATCCACCGGCTCATTGATATACATCTGCTTCACGACGATGAGATAATAGTACATCGAGATCACGATGTTGATCAGCCCGACTGCAATCAATGTATAGAGCCCTTCTTTGATGGCCGCCACGAAAATGTACAGTTTACCGATAAACCCCGCGAGAGGTGGCACACCCGCCAGAGACAGCAGGAACAGCAACATCGCGAACGCTAGAAACGGCGACCGTCTGTTTAAGCCTCGGTAGTCCTCGATTTCGTCTCTTCCAATGGCCTGGCCGACCGCAATCACGACAGCGAAGGCCCCGATATTGGCAAACAGGTACGCCAGAAGATAAAACAAAACGGCGTCACTTCCCATTTTGGTGCCCGCCGCCAGACCGATCAACACGTTTCCGACTTGAGCGATGCCCGAATACGCCAGCAGCCGTTTTATGTTGCGTTGGGCTATTGCGACGATATTGCCATAGGTCATCGAGAGGATAGACACAGCCACCAACAAGGACACCCATAACGGCTTGAACGTTCCCAACGCCACCAAGAAAATACGGAGCAAGATCGCAAAGGCCGCGGCCTTTGGAGCGATCGACAAGAACGTTGTCACAGGTGTGGGAGCCCCGTGATAGGTATCGGGAATCCATGCGTGGAATGGAACGGCCCCGATCTTAAATCCAAGGGAAGCAAAGATCAGCAGAAACCCGATGATTAAGCCGGGTGTGGCCCGAGTCGACGCCATGTCGGAAAAGACGAGCTTGCCGGTTTCACCATAGACCAGGCTGATCCCATAGGCGAGCAGGCCGGCCGCGAAGACACCCAGGATAAAAAACTTGAGTCCTCCTTCGTTAGAAGCCAAATCATCGCGCAGATACGACACCAAAATATAGAACCCTAGTGTCGCGAACTCCAAGCTGACGAAGACGGACAGAAGATCGTTGGCGGACGCCATGAACATCATGCCGAGTGCCGCCATGACGACGAGACAATAATACTCCCCCCTGAAAAAAGTGAAGCGATTGACGTACTCGATTGATGCAAGGATGACGAGTATCGTAGCCCCAAGAATAAAAATCTTGAAAAAGATCGCCATGCGATCCAGCACGAACATGTTGTTGAAGAGCGTGCCGGAGATAT
Organism: Nitrospira sp.; assembly: GCA_025936075.1. Classification (GTDB taxonomy): domain Bacteria; phylum Nitrospirota; class Nitrospiria; order Nitrospirales; family Nitrospiraceae; genus Nitrospira_D. Next base: position 5,849 of record JAICUC010000019.1, read on the forward strand.
GATTGAGGTCAAACCATCCCAAACAGCCGAGTATGGCCATAAGACCGGCAACACTGAGATAGGCGAGTCTCTCCTTGGGCAAGCGCGGAAGGGAAAAATCAACGATGAGCACCACACAAAGCCAGCAGGTCAGCAAGATCTCCGGCAATAAAAGCAGTAGGTCGGAGAAGGTCATGTTCAGCGAAAATGTCATTCTCGGCCCCCTCGTGATACCCGAGGCGTATGGGATATGGGCGTGTGTGCGGCCTGCGGTACAGAAGTCTTCTCCGGCGGCGTCGCCTTACTCCTCATCCCTACTCCTTCACCGGTTTCCGCGACCGGAACAACAAGCGTAATCCTCGCAACCAACGGATCCACTCCGGAACGGACGACATCATATAGGTGCATCGGAAAAATTCCGAACCCTACACTGACGGCAATCATGATCAACAGAGGCAGGCGATCGACCGTGGAAATCGCATCGTGCGCGTGACTGTACTTTTGGTTCATTGGGCCGTAAAAAAGCCCACGCATCATTTTGAACAGGTACGCCAATGTCAGCACGATGCCCAGCATGGCGACAATCACTTGGAGAGGATACTTATTCCAGCTACCGACAATGATCATGATTTCCGCGATAAAATTCACCGTGCCGGGCATCCCGATGGAAGCCATACAACCCACGACAAAACACGCCGAGATGAACGGCATCTTGTTCGAAAGGCCGCCCAGTGAGGGAATGTCACGCGTATGGGTCTGATCATAAACCCAGCCAGCCATCGCGAAGAGCATACCGGTCGCCATAGCATGGGCGAACATGTAGATGACCGCGCCACTCAAGCTGATGTAATTCAAAGCCGCCATGCCTAAGAACACATAGCCCATGTGACTGGAACTGGAATAGCCGATCACGTATTTGGTGTCTTTGGCGTAAAACGCCACGAAGCCGCCGTAGATAATGCTGAACATGCACAGAACGGCAGCAATCGGCATCAATTCCCTGGTCGTTTCTGGGAGAATTTCGAAGGCCACCCGAATAATGGAAAAGTGCCCCAGCTTCATCAAGACTCCCGCGTGAAGCATGCTGGTCGCAGCCGGCGCAGCCGCATGGCCGACCGGAGACCATGAGTGCAACGGCCACAGCGGGGCGATCGAGGCGAAGCCGAAGAACACCAACACCCAGATGATCTTATCCAACGTCGTACCGAGTGCCGGAATATTCATGAGATTGGCCTGCTCACGGAGCACCAGGATATCGAACGTGTTCAGCCCGGAGTATTTATAGATGAGTAAAATGCCCATGAGCGCGATGACGGCAAACGCGGAGAGGAAGAGCACAAGTTTCATCGCCGCATATTCTTTGCTGTTTGATCCGAAGTTGAAGATAAAACCGACCGAGTCGCGCTGCTTCAAGCCTTCAGCATCGGTCATCTCCAAATACTTCTTGGTATGGCTGCCCCACATCCCCAACAACAAGTACATCGGGATGACAGACATCTCGTAGAAGAAGTAGAGGAAGAACAGGTCGAGGGACATGAACACGCCGATCGTGGCGGCTGCCAAGATCAGCAGCCAGATGTAAAATTCCTTCGTACGGTCCTTGATATGCCAAGAGACAAAGATGCCGGCAAACAGCAAAATCGATGAAGCAAGCACGAGCGGAGTCCCGATCCCGTCGACCCCAAGGTACAAGGAAATGCCGAGCTGTTTGGACCACTCATACTTTTGGATAAACTGGAATCCGCCTTTCACCGGATCATACGCATAAAAGAGGTACAGCGACGCAATCAGCGATACGAAGGCGGCGCTCGTCGCTATGCTTCGAACGAGCAGGGGTTGCCGATTGGACACAAAAATCAAGGCCAGGGCTCCTGCGAACGGAGCGAAGAGGATATAGAGCAGTGCGTACTCTCCCATAGGACGACTTAATATCCTCGTCTCATCTGGATACTTTCAATTGACGCCGTCGTCTCATGATTGAGTCGATCAACGAGCGCTTGGACAGATCCGTTCATGATTCGTAGGAACGGTGACGGATAGAGTCCGATCCAGAGGATCATGACCGACAGTGATACTGCGATGATTGTCTCGCGCGGCTGCAAGTCGCTCATCGTCCCCTTTACTGCCGCACCCAACGGCCCTAACATAGAACGTTCGTAGTACCAGAGAAAATACGCCGCTCCGAAAATCACCCCCAAAACGGCGACGGCACCGAACCACCATTTGGCTTTGAACGCCCCCAAAAGGATGAGAAACTCGCCGACAAAACCGTTGGTGCCGGGAAGGCCGATCGATGCCAGCCCGATAATGAGAAAGAAGGTCGCCAGAAGAGGCACTTGTTTCGCCATTCCGCCGAACGCCGCCAACTGAGTCGTCTGCTGCCGAGAATAGAGAAACCCCGCGATAAAGAAGAGTCCTGCCGTGCTGAAGCCCAGATTGATCATCGTGAGCAAGCTGCCTTGCAGGCCTTGGTAGTTCAATGCAAACAGCCCGACGACGACAAAGCCAAGATGGCTGACGCTACTGTAGGCCAATAAACGCCGAAAATCGGCTTGAACCAATGCCATCCAAGCTCCATAGAGAATCGCACAGAGCCCGAGCACGACAACGACCATGACGACCGTCTCGCTTTTCGACGCATCGGGCAGCAAGGGAATGCTGAAGCGCATAAACCCGAACGTGCCCAATTTCAAACCCGCCAAGACGACGGCCATCCCGATCGGGCCTTCCAACAGCGCATCAGGCAGCCATGTGTGGAAAGGAAACACCGGTGCCTTGAACGCAAATCCCAGGAACATCAGCCAAAAAATGACGAGTTGCTGGGAGACCGGAATCGGAACCGTCAGGAGTTCGAGCAGATCAAACGAATAGATTTGATCCGTGTGATGCAGCGAAGCCCATTGATGGTAATTGATATTCAGCAACGCAATGCCTACGAGCATAAACACACTGCCCAAGAGTGTATAAAGGACGAACTTCAGCGCAGCATAGTGACGTTCGCCCCCTCCACCCCACAGTTTGATCAGAAAATAGCTGGGGATCAGCATCAGCTCCCAGAACACAAAGAACAGGATCAAATCCAGCGACACGAAGACGCCCATCGTCGTCGTCTCGAGCGCCAAGAGACACATCATGTAGAGTTTGACTTGATGTCGGATCGTATCCCAGGAGTAAATCACCACCAAGACCGTCAGAAAAGCCGTGAGTCCGACGAATAACACGCTGATTCCATCGACTGCCAGGTGATAGCTGATACCTAACGCCGGAATCCATCGGACATGTTCCGTGAATTGCATGGCGGCCGACTCCGGCACGAACCGCAGCAGGATAAATACAGAGAGTGCGAGCTCCACCAGTGCAATAGTGAGAGCTGAGGTCCGAACCATATCTTCTTCATCGAACAGCCAGAGTACAGTCGCCCCGGCAATCGGGAGAAATAGGATGCAAGACAGAATTGGAAATCCGGCTGTGAGCTCTTCGAGCATAGACGCAACCTAGTGAGTAAACCCTTACATCTGAGCAAATAATTGAACGACAAGAGCCAGAAGGAAAATTCCCGCAACGATGATGGCGGCATAATGATGGACCATTCCACTCTGCATCTTTCGACCTTCGCGAGCCGCGAGATGGTTTCCATAGCCGATCGCGTTAAGTCCCGCATAGACGATGTGCTTTTCGATCCATGTAGAGCCGAAGGCGCCAAAATCGGCAAGTCGCCCCACTCCCCGCACGAGACCGTCTATGACCGTACGATCGAACCAGTCGAGCATTGCGCCTAAACGTTTGAGCGGTTCGACGAACATGAGATCGTAGAGTTCATCAATATAGTACTTGTTCAATAAGATCCGATACGAAGCGCAAAACCTCTCTGCCCATCTATCCGGAGTCGCCGGACTCACGGCATAGAGAAAATGCGCGAGTCCCCAGCCCATCAAGGCAATGATGATCGCAACGCTCATCAACAGAAACATGATGCCGGCACCGGCCTGATGCTCGCCTCCTACCCCGACGACCGATCCCAAAAATCCGTGCAGCCAGCCATGCTCCGGCGGAAACCCCAAGATCAATCCACCGACGATCGAGAGGAAGGCAAGGACCATCAAAGGAGCGACCATGATCATCGGAGATTCGTGCACATGCTCAGCAGTATGATGCTCCATCCGAGAAGAACCGTAGAACGTCAGATAGGTTAGACGGAACATATAGAAAGATGTCATCAGTGCTCCGGCGGCCGCCATGCTGTACAGGAGATAGTGCTGATTGGTGAAGGCATGGGCCATAATTTCATCTTTGCTCCAGAATCCCGCTAGGGGAGGAAGCCCGGCGATTGCAATGGTGCCGATCAGAAACAGACGATGGGTCCATGGAATTCTGCTGCTCAGTCCGCCCATCTTGCGGATATCCTGTTCCCCCGACAATGCATGGATCACCGACCCTGCCGCCAAGAACAACAACGCCTTGAAAAATGCATGGGTCATGACATGAAACACGGATGCCGTGTAGGCACCAATTCCACAACCGAGAAACATGTATCCGAGCTGACTTACCGTCGAATAGGCCAAGACCCGTTTGATATCGGTCTGGACGAGGCCGATCGTCGCCGCAAACAAGGCAGTGCCCCCACCGACGAACGCCACTGTCGACATCGCGAACGGTGAGAGATCGAAGATCGCGTGATTACGCACGATCATGTAGACACCCGCCGTCACCATCGTAGCCGCATGGATCAACGCGCTCACCGGCGTCGGCCCTTCCATCGCATCGGGAAGCCATGTGTGAAGAGGCAACTGCGCGGACTTCCCGATCGCACCCACAAGGAGACAGAGAGCTATGGCGGTGGCCATGTCCGGAGACAGTTGCCCGACATGGGCAAACACCTTTGTATAGTCGAGAGTCTTAAAGTTGATAAAGACAAGAAATATGGCGACGAGAAATCCCGCGTCGCCGATCCGGTTGACGACAAACGCTTTGGATGCGGCTTTGGCGGCTGACACCTTGTCATAGTAATAGCCGATCAAAAGATACGAACAAAGCCCGACACCCTCCCAACCGATAAAGAGCACGACGTAGTTGTTCCCCATGACAAGAAGCAACATGGAGACCATGAATAGATTCATGTAGGTGAAGAAACGCGTGAATCCGGTTTCTCCATGCATATAGCCGACGGAATAGACATGAATGAGAAACCCCACACCGGTGACGATCAGCAACCAGGCACAGGTCAGGGGATCAACCAGGTACGCCAAATTAATCGCGAGATCGCCGCCGAAAATCCACTGATAGACAATGACTTCATGTGAAATTCCTGTACGCATGACATCGGTGAATACGCCGACCGTACAGAGAAACGATAGGCCGACCGACCCCCAGGCCAATCGATGAGCCATATCGTGAGAGTAGCGGTGTCCGAGCAGTCCATTGCCAAGGACCGCGAGCAACGGGAAAACAGGAATCAATTTGATAAGGAGATCAGTCAAATCAGACACAGTATCGTGCCATTCTGAGGATGCTCAGCTAGCCAACCATGCTGCACGGAGCCGGAACCTAAAGCGTACTCTTGGTGTACGTTGAGGGATACGAGCCACCGACTGCACCGTTGGATGTGATGGTCCACATCCTGCTACCACTTCAATAGGTTCATTTCATCCACATTGGTGGAAATCTTGCCTCTGAACACGACGATGATGATGGCCAAACCGACAGCCGCTTCGCCCGCCGCAATGGCGATGATGAAGAGAGCCACAAGTTGCCCTGCCATAGATTCCAAATAATGCGAAAAGGCGACTAAATTGATATTGGCTGCATTCATCATGATTTCAACCGACATCAGCACAATAATGAAATTTCGCCTGACAAGCACACCCAAGAGCCCCGTCATAAAAAGAACGGCGCTGACGGCTGTATAGGCGGACAGGGGAATCATAACCGTTCTCTCTCCGTATCCAGCGGTTTCGGAGCCTTGGCCAAAACAATAGCACCGATAATGGCTCCCAGCAGAAAGATGCCGACGATCTCAAATTGCAAAAGATGGTCGCTGAACATCTTGATACCCACGGCGTATGTATCTCCATCTTGCAGCACGGCAGCGGCCGGAGCATCCCCCTTTACCCCATCGAACGGAGATCCCAGGAGAAGGTACAGAACGTAACCGGTCCCCATGCCGGCCGGACCGACAATATACAGGGCCGAGGAGTGGAAGTAACGTTCATCCGTTTTGAGATTCATCAACATCAACACAAAGAGGTACAGCACGAGAATGGCCCCGACGTAGACAATGACCTGCACGGCCCACAGGAACTCCGCGTTCAGTAGGATGAACAGGCCGGAGACGTGCATGAGCAACACGAGCAGAGAAAGCGCGCAGTGAACAGGGTGACGCAAGGTTACCGTCAAAACACCGGCGGCAATACTGACCAATGCAAAATAAGCGAAAAACATTCCGACCATATGCGCGGCTCAGCTCAGATGTTTGGGAGGTGGTTGGGTCGACTTCTGTACCGACTGGGGAAAATAGTAGCGGTACTCGCGGCTCTGCTCGACATTTTTCTCCTGATTGTGCGCATACAAATATTTCTTCCCATCATCGATGTGGCGTTCGCCGATATCATACAGCCGTTTCTTGTCGAACAGCAGACTGCGCTTGTCGTGAGTTGAATATTCGTACATCTTAGTCATCGCCAATGCGTTCACCGGACATGCTTCGACGCAATAACCGCAGAACACGCATTTGGTTATGTCGATATAGAACTCGCTGGCATAACGCTGAAGCGGTCGTGCCGTATCCTCGGCACTGATTACTTTGATGCAATGTGAGGGGCAGGCGACCTCGCAGAGATCGCAACCGACGCACCGTTCTTGCCCATCATCATATCGAAGCAAGCCGAGTGCACCGCGATGCGTATCCGGGATGGTTCGGTGTTCCCGCGGATACTGAAACGTCATCGGCCGATGAAGCATATGCCGAAACGTGACCTTCATCGCGTCCCAAATTTCATAGAATAACGCGGCATGCAGGACTTTTTTGGTCAGCGCGGCGAGACTCATCCTAGCTCCTCGTCACGGACGTAGATATCCGCTTACGCCTGTTCAACACTTACCCAGATCTGCTTGAACGACGGAACACCGGTCGTGGCATCAACCGACACGGGCATCAAGTCCTTCACTGGCGGTTCATTAAAATGTTCAGGGAAAAAACAGGTGCCTGGCGCGATGGACTGATCCAATTGCACGCCGAGCTGAAGGGAACCACGGTCCGAGGTCAAACGCACCTTCGCACCGTCTTGCAATCCGAGACGCTCCATATCCTGTATATTCATGCGCAGCTTGCCGGTGTTCGGAGCGATCTTGATAAGCCCGGACGCTTGCGTCGACAATTTCCCCGAATGCACTAATAACTGCCCCATCACCAGGGAAAAAGGACGCGTGTGCTCTTGCGACGGCGAAGTCTGTTGATACCGGGCCATGACCTCCGCTGCGTAGCCGTTGGACAAATACTGGTCAGGGACGGGCACAACTTTACGGGGTTGTCCGAGATTATAATATCCGGGCAACAGCTTCATGATCTCGGCTTGAATATCATTGGCCGACTGGTATTCCCATCGGCATCCCATGGCATTCGCAAGAGCTGTCATGATGTGCCAATCCGGCAGGCTGTCTCCAAGCGGATCCATCGCCTGACGAACGCGGAGCACACGACCTTCAAGGTTTGTAAATGTGCCGTCCTTCTCCGCATAGGTGCAAGCGGGCAGCACAAAATGAGCCAATTTCCCCGTATCTGTCAAAAAAGGATCCTGCACGACTAACAGTTCGAGTCGTTCGAGAGCGGCTCGCACTTCCATTGAAGCCGGCAAGGTCGCGAGTGGATTTTCCCCCAGAATGTACAAGGCTTTAATCTGCCCGCTCTTGCATCGCCTCAAGATTTCGATGAGATGCGCCCCTGATCCGACCGGAGGTAGCGACACCTCCCATGCTTTGGCGAAACGGTCCCGAACTCCTGGGTCATCAAACCGGGCCTGGCCCGGAAAAAACTCAGGTACCGCGCCCATATCAACGGCCCCTTGCTCATTCGGCTCCTCCGTCACTGTGCCCACGCCACAACCTGTTCGTCCGAGCTTTCCGGTGATCCAGGCGAGATCCATCAATTTCAAGACGTTCTGATAGCCGTTCGCTCGCCGAACAATCCCTTCAGCACACAGGATGATCGACCTCGGCGATTCGGCAAAAATAGCCGCAATTTCTCGAAAGGCTTCCACGGGAAAGCCGGTCTGCACAGTTAGCCGCTCCAGCGAAACATCCCGCACCGCGCTTTTGAGCGCTTCAAACGCTTGAGGATGTTTTCCAACAGCCTCTTCATCAACCAAATCCTCGTCGAGGGTCGCCTTGACCAACCCATCGATCACTGCTCCCTCTGTCCCAGGTTTGATCAAAAACGGGTGCGATGCCAATTTCGCAATATTCGTGATGGCGCTGTCGAGCGTCACCACCTGAGCCTTGTAGACCCGCATGGCTTCCTTGATTCGCACGGCAGTCAACGGGTTCGTTTCGGTAATATTGGAGCCGATCAAAATGATCGCTTTCGCTTTCGTCAGATCTTCCCAATCATTCGGCGTCCTCCCCAGCCCGACGGCATGTTTGGACGCGAGGACAAAGTTCATATGGCCGTAGCGGGCGCTACTATCAAGCTGGTTGGTTCCAAAACCAGCGCGCATGAGCTTCTGAAACAAATACAGCTCTTCATTCGTACAGCGGGCAGTCACCAGGCCACCGATGGATTCAGCACCGTACTTGCTTTTGATTTCGGTCAACCGGTCTACGAGCAGATGCATAGTTTCCAGCCAAGGCTTCTGCACCAACCGACCCCCTTCGCGGACCAGAGGCTGTGTAAGCCGGTGCTCACTGTCCAGATATTCGAACCCAAAACGTCCACGTACGCAGATTCCACCGTGCCCCTTGGCAGTTTCCGATCGGTCTCCCCACTTGTTCTTCCAAGATAAGGGAGAGGTGACTCGGACCACCTCTTCATCTTTCGTTTCCAAGTAGAGTTGGCAACCGTCTCCACAGTAATTGCAAGTCGTCGTCGTCTTCTTCATCTGCCACGGTTTATACAGATACTTGGAAAACTTATTCGTGATGGCGCCGACTGGACAGACTGCTAAACAATCTCCGCAGAATTCACAATCGAGGGCGCGGTCGCCCTTTGCCACAACCTGGTTGAATCCACCCTTCTTCATGAACTGCAAGGCATCGATCATCAACACATCCTTGCAAACATTGATGCATTCCGCACAGGCAATGCAGCGATTCATGTTGAAGTCGAGCACAGGGCTGCGCGTATCTTCCGGAATGAATTTCTGTTTGGTATTGGCTAGATTTGTCACGCCATGTTGGAAAGCCATATCTTGAAGTTCACAATGGCCGTCCGCATCGCACACCGGGCAGTCGAGAGGATGCACGGACAGGTGTTTCTCGACGGCTTTCTTTCGGGCGAGAAAAAGATCTTCTCCTTCTGTCCGGACTACCATTCCCGCCGTCGCCTTGGCGGTACACGACCGAACGGGAGCCTTTTTCCCTTCTTGCATGACGAGGCACATCCCGCAAGAACCGAACGGATCGAATGTATAGTGATAGCACATGGCCGGGATGATCTTGCCCGTCATTGCAATGACGTCATACAACGACACCCCGTCCCTTGCCATGACGGATTTCCCGTCGATGCTCAATTCGATCGTTGCCGCTTCAACGTCTGGATTAGTAGCCGGCTTCAACCCCATTGTTGCCTCATTGCTCGCAAGAAATCCCGCACTCCGTTTTAACGGTTAACGATTCACGTTCACGACCCTAGCGGTCGCATTCGCCCATCACGACATCATACGTCCCGAAAATGGTACAGGCATCCGAGATCATATACCCTCTGGCCATATGATCGAACGCGCCCATGTGTACAAACGAAGGAGCCCGAATCTTCAGTCGATAGGGCTTTCCTCCTCCCGTACTGACGATGTAAAAACCCAATTCTCCTTTGTGCGCCTCTGTGCCGCAGTAGATTTCTCCAGGCGGAGCATCGAATCCCTGCGAGAAGAGCTTGAACTGTTGGATCATGGACTCTAGGTTTGTAAAAACCCGTTCTTTTGGCGGGAGTGTCACGCTGGGAACATCCGCCATAATGGGCCCCTCCTGCATTTGCTCCAGACATTGTCGAATGATCTTGACGCTCTCGTAAAGCTCCATCACCCGAATCCAGTAGCGATCATACGTATCCCCGTTTTTTCCGACCGGCACACTGAACTCGCACTTTGGATAGGCACTATAGGGCTCGTACTTGCGAAGGTCGTAGTCCACACCGGATCCACGAAGAACCGGCCCGCTCAATCCAAAACTGACCGCATCTTCGGCTGAGATCACGGCGACCCCCTTGGTTCGCCCAAGCCAAATACGGTTTTTCTCAAGAAACACCTGATATTCGTCGATTTTCGGTGGGAAATAATTCAAAAACTGTTTGAGCTTGTCGATCAACGAGGGTGTCAAATCCCGCTCGACCCCACCGATCCGGTACCAGCTCGTCGTAAGACGAGCTCCGCATAGTTCATCGAACCAATCGAGCAAGATTTCCCGATCCCGAAAACAGTAAAAAAAGACGGTCATGACACCGATGTCCAGCGCTTGGGCACTCAGCCAAAATTGGTGCCCAATGATGCGCTGAACTTCCGCAACGATCGTCCTGAGGTATTCCGCGCGCTCCGGGACTTGTAAATTCAAAAGTTTCTCAACAGCACGGCAGTAGGCAAAGTTGTTGTACATCGCGCAGACATAGTCGAGCCGATCCGTATGAGGAATGAATTGATGATACGTGCCGTCTTCAGCAAGCTTTTCCACTCCTCGGTGTAGATAACCCATCACCGGCGTAGACTTCACCAATCGTTCCCCTTCCAATTCCAGGATCACCTTGAGGACACCGTGCGTACTGGGATGTTGAGGCCCCATGTTGAGCAGGAGCTCCTCGGTCCGCAAAGTGGGAAGTGTCTCGCTTTCCGGACGCTCCGGATTAATCTTATAGACAGTGGTTCTTTGATCTTCGAATGCCATGTAGGTGAAATATCCTATCGAGGAACTTCATCCAGAAAGTCAAACGTGTCTCGCCAGCCTTTGCCCCTAAGCGGGAAATCCTTACGCAAAGGATAGCCTTCGGTATAGTCATCCGGCATTAAAATCCGGCGAAGGTCGGGATGATTTCGAAACCGGATCCCCATCATGTCGAAGACTTCACGCTCCATGAAGTCGGCACCTTTCCAAAGATCCGTCAAGGAATCGACCACACAATCCGATTCAGGTACCCGCACTTTAAGTCGAATGCGATGCCGCTTCCGAATCGAGTAGAACTCCCACACGACTTCAAATCGCTCTTCGTCGTCGGGCCAATCCACGGAGCTCACATGGACGATATAATCGAAATCCATCCCGGGATCATCGTGCAAAAATTGAGCAACTTCATGGAGTTTGTCTCGTGAGACAGTCACCGCAACATCGCCACGCCACTCAGCCAGATCTGTAACCCCGACCGAGAACGTCTGCTGAATTCGCTGAAGGAGTGGATTCATAACGACGCGTCAGACCTTCAGACTGGCCTTGACTTGCTCCGGTTGAGTCACAAATACACGTCTTTGCATAATACGTTCTTGTAGTTTCAGGATGCCGTCCAAAAGCGCTTCCGGAGTCGGTGGGCAGCCAGGCACATAAATGTCAACGGGAATAAATCGGTCGACTCCCTGCACGACACTGTAACTATCATAGATGTTCCCTGAGGTGGCACAGGATCCCATCGCAATCACGTATTTTGGTTCCGGCATTTGGTCGTAAATCTTTCGGATCACCGGCGCCATACGGCGGCACACGGTTCCGGCGACAATCATCAAATCCGACTGCCGCGGCGAACCACGAAACACTCCTGCCCCGAACCGATCCATATCGTACCGAGAGGAAACGGCAGCCATCATCTCGATGGCACAGCAAGCAAGTCCGAAGGTCATTGGCCAGAGGGAGCCCTTCCTCGCCCAGTTTACGGCTTTTTCAAGAGACCCCGTGATGACATCCGGAGTTCCATCTTTCTCATGTCGTCCAAGTTGGATCAGTCCCATGCAATCCTCAGTCCCATTCCAACGCGCCTTTTCGCCAAGCATAAACGTAGGCCACAATGAATAGTCCTATAAAAATCATCATTTCAATCAACCCCACCACCCCGATCTTGGTGAATACGACGGCCCAAGGATAGAGAAAAATCACTTCAATGTCGAAGATGACGAACAACATCGCAAATATGTAATACCTCACGGGGAACGGCATGCGGGCGTCTGAAAACGGTTCCGCCCCACATTCGTAGGTCGATAATTTTTCTGGTTCTGGATATCTGGGCTGCACAAAATAACTGACGAGCAAGGTCACTACTCCAAAGGCCAACGTTACCAAGATAAAAAGAAAGACCGGGAAAAACTTCGTCAGATATTCAAGAAGAACCTCCGTTCCGGTCATTTAATTTTCTCTCACAAAGTATTGAGCTGGAAAGGGTATTATAGATCAGATGCGTGAAATCTTAGTGCCCGGTCTCGGGGATAGCAAGCGAACAAAGGACCTAATTCCGGCAGACCCGAAAGCCCTAGCATGGCGATGAGGAGAACGGAAGGCGGCAGTATTGAAGGGTTAGATTCTTATTGGAACTCACGATTAGACATCAATGCCTCATCTCTTCGTTTTGCTCGTCGCTCCACACGAGGGTGGTCCAGCCTGTAAATTCTCCCATTCGCATTCGAGAGGAGATAACGCTTTGACCTTTCGTCGTCGATGGATCTGTGTATCGAGCCGGTCCTTTTCGCGGACGCCTCTGGAAAGAGACTGATCTTTTTTTTCGTCACCATTCATCGTTCAGTGGCGATCCTTAAAAAATAAGAGGTGACAGAGCCCACGTTACCATCGCAAAGAACGGGCCGTCAAACTTCTAAAATCACCTCAAATTCTTGACAATACAGCATCTTTTGCTATGTTTTTTCAAGCAACACTAGCCTCAGAAGGAATCACCTATGAAAACTTTGTCGTCCCTCGTCTTAGTCCTGTGTTCAGGAATCGGCGTCTCCTTCGACCGAGCATTAGCACAGGCACCGGAGATTGATTCCATTCGGTTTTCGGAGGCTGCACTCGCCTTTTCCAGTGGTGCCATTCAGAAGACATCCACAATCGACGGAACCGTAAACCTGGTAACAGGTGACAATCAGTCAACGGGCAATCGAATGCTTCTCGGGAAGCGAGATTTGCTTTATCTTAAACTGCGCAACCCAACCGATGTGGCAGTGGGTGAACTCTTCACCGTCTACCGGCGGGTTCGGAAAGTGTTCCATCCTGTGACAAAGGAATACCTCGGTTTTGTCATGAATCGTTCAGCGGTCGTGAAAGTGACTGCCGTCGACCATGCTCTCACGACAGTAGAGGCTGTGCTCAGCTATGGACCAATTTCTCCGGGGGATCCTGTCGCGCGCTTCGTTGCCCCCACTCTGGACATGGAGACGAACTCAGCCACACACATTTCCGACCTCGAAGGTATGATCATTGAGCTCCAGGCCGACCGGACGATGACACTGGTTTCACAGTCAAACGTTGTATATTTGGATCGGGGAAAGGAGGACGGACTGAAGGTCGGTGATCTTCTCGATATTCATCGCCACAGTGCCGGGCTTCCACCACGAAAGATCGGCCAACTTAAGGTGCTGTCTCTTGAATCTCACACGGCAGCCGCCAAAGTCATCAAGGCAAATACCCGTGTCATCAAAGGAGATCAGTTCAAGCTCGCGGGATACGTAGCGCCCCTTGCCCTGTCTGTAGGAGCAATCCCGGGATCGTCTACGACTCAGACCGGTCAAATGGACGCGGCCGATGTAGTATACAGCAAGCTAAAAATACAGGATGCATCAGGACAAAGCCGACTCAACCTTGGGGACCTGGCGAAATTCCTGCACTACGACTCTGGAGATGCCGCCATTAAGGCAGAAAATTACAAGATGCTCGATCAGTTGATTGAATACCTGCGCACCAGTGGCGACTTGAGGATGATCCGAATCGAAGGCCATACGGATAACGTGGAGATCGGTCCTTCGCTCAAGTCGCGGTATCCAAGCAATTGGGAGTTATCCAAAGTGCGCGCGAACGGCGTCCTTCGTTATCTCGTAGAAAAGGGCGGTGTGACACCGGAACGGATCAGTGCGGTGGGGCTCGGTGACACTAAACCGACTGCCACGAATGCAGCGGAAGACGGCCGCACGAAGAATCGGCGGGTGGAAATTCTTCTCTATACCCGGGAAATGGATGCGCCTGCACTTCAACCCGGCGCGCAAAGATTGGAGCACAGTCCTTCAAGATTGAGCCCACACGGAAGCGATGATCCACCCCTTCCATCGACTGCTGCTTCAGACGCAGCCGATTCCTCCGCTCGAGGAACTTTGTCCATCGGCGATTCTTCTCAAGTTTCTGTGAAGGACGAATCGGGTGCCGTCAGTAACTCTGATTCCAATGGCGTTCCACCGACCGCCACCAATAATACTTCTAATACTTCTCCTCAACAGCCAACCATTGGAACTCCGGCGGAATAGCATCGGACTCAGCGGGGCCGTCCCGGTATTCGGAGCATCCTCACAACGATCTCGTCCAATCGGTACCTTCCTGGCTGAGAACGCCGAGATGACTGGTGTCCTTCACATTTCCAGACTGTTAGAATGCGACATGGTTTCTAATGGAATCTCTACCCCTCTTTATCGAATGGAGACACTCTACGCAGACGTTATCGTGCCCCGCCATATTGCAAAGGCCTTCACCTATGTCGTTCCTCCCACCTTCGCTCAGACCATAGCCATAGGGCATCGCGTCCGTGTCCCGTTTGGACATACAGTGCTGGAAGGAGTCGTCATCTCGCTGAGCAATCGCCTTGCGACCGAGATAACGCCCGCTTCAATTAGAGAAATCCACTCTCTAGATTGTGATGAGGAAGTTTCCACACTGCCTCCAGTGCTGTTCGAACTATCTCGCAAGATCGCAGAATACTATGTTGCACCATGGGGCCAGTGTCTTCGGCTCATATTGCCCCCGATAGCAACCCGAAAAACCTCCCCCGCACGATACGTGGTCACTGCGGAGGGTCGCGCGGCTTTAGAAGCCGGCTTCTGTCCAGATTATCTGAAGCCCATCCTTGGGCGAATTGCCAGGAGAACTCCGGGAATCCCATTCTCGACACTTCAACCAGCTCGACAGGAAAACGCCGGGCGGATCGACGTCCTCATCAACAAGTCTTGGATAGCGCTCATGCCTTCGAATAATGCCGGCGAGCATGATCGTCGCACACCAGAGGGCGGCACTCTGCCCACTGAAACGCTTCCGGAGATCGACCTCTCATGGAAAACGCATGTTGCACATTGCCTTCACAGCAATTCCATGGGGAAACTCGTCCTTCATGCCCCGTGGGAACATCGACTCAGCCGGCTTGTTGACGCCATTCAGCAAGCGCACTCAATGAAGAGAGCCTCCATAGTTCTCACCGGCGAGATCGCGAGAGCATCATGGTTGAAACACGTACTTTCAAGGCTCACGGACCTCCAGATTATTCTCGCGCGCCCATCTTCAGAGTCGGAGCGATGGCAACCGAATCAAGGACAGATCCCCTCGGTAGTCGTAGGAACCCGTTCAGCCATATTTTCGCCTCTTA
>JAICUC010000318.1 GCA_025936075.1 Nitrospira sp.
GTGATCTATGCAGTCATGCTGGAAACGGGATTGAATAGGACAGAATTCGGCAAAGGAATTCTCGCGTCATGCTTTATCACTGACTTAGGAACGGTGATAGCCCTTGGACTACTCTTTGCGCCGTTTACGTATAAGACTCTTGTGTTTATCGTGGGTGTCATTGTCGCGCTGATGAGTTTGCCTTACATGACCGCGTGGTTGACGCGACACTATGCGCATCGTACGGCTGCGATCCGAACGAAATGGGTCATGCTGACACTATTTGGATTGGGCGCGCTGGCGCTGTGGTCGGGAAGCGAAGCGGTGTTGCCGGCGTATCTTACGGGCATGGTGCTCGCGGGAAGCGCCGCGAGGGATACGCATTGGATTCGTCGATTGAGAACCCTGACCGTGGGATTTCTCACGCCCTTTTACTTTCTTCGCGCCGGAACATTCGTGTCCTTTCCCGCTCTCCTTGCCGCGCCGCTTGTGTTTCTCGCGTTGCTTATCGGGAAAGTGGCGTCGAAGATTTTGGGCCTCTATCCCTTCATCGGCCTTTTCCGCCATGACCGCAAGGAGCGCTGGTATTACACACTGTTGATGTCCACCGGCTTGACGTTTGGGACGATTTCTTCTCTCTACGGCCTGACGCACGGATTGGTGACTCAAGAGCAGTATTCCTTTCTCGTCGCGACGGTCATTGCCAGCGCGGTCGTGCCCACTCTCATTGCAGGCCGGTTTTTTGTTCCAACGCACCTCTTGCCGAAAGCTGATCATGAGAAACGGGCAGTGAGACGGATCAATGACTTGAGCGACGAGGGCTAGAAGCGAAACCGGCAATGCGGATCATCCGCTGTAATCGTCGATGTTACTAGGATGAGCGATTCATCGATTCTCCACCTTGTTTCCGACTCTGATGCAGTCACAGATGAAGTGTCCACAAAGTCACATCCCGTCCGGCGTCTGGGTGCTGGGTTTGGTCAGCATGCTGATGGATATTTCATCGGAAATGATTCATAGCTTGCTGCCGTTGTTCATGGTCACGATCCTCGGCGCAAGCGCAATCGTCGTCGGCCTTATCGAAGGATCGGCCGAATCCCTTGCGCTGGTTGTGAAAGTATTTTCCGGCGCGCTGAGCGACTATCTTGGGAGACGTAAGGGGCCGGCCGTGTTCGGCTATGCCTTAAGCGCACTGACCAAACCCCTCTTTGCGCTTGCTTCAGGGGTGGGCATGGTCGTAACCGCTCGGTTGCTGGATCGGGTAGGGAAGGGGGTGCGAGGGGCGCCGCGCGATGCATTGGTGGCGGACATCGCGCCGCCACATCTCCGAGGCGCAGCGTTCGGCTTGCGGCAATCGCTGGATACCGCCGGCGCGTTCGTCGGCCCATTGGTTGCCGTTGGGTTGATGCTCCTCTGGGCCAATGACTTTCAGGCAGTCTTCTGGGTCGCCGCCATCCCAGGGTTGATGGCCGTGGCGCTCCTGATTCTCGGGGTCCGGGAGCCCGTGCGCCGTCAAACCGAAACGAAGGCAAATCCGATTCGAAGGGATAATCTCCGACGACTCGACTCCGCCTATTGGCGAGTGGTGGGAATCGGATCGGTATTCACATTGGCAAGGTTCAGCGAGGCCTTTCTTGTCCTCCGCGCTCAGCAGGGGGGAATGCCCATCGCTCTTGTGCCTCTTGTCACAGTCGCAATGAATCTGGTCTATGCCTTATCGGCGTACCCGTTCGGCAAGCTCTCCGATACGATGAGCCATGCAAGGCTGCTTGTATTAGGCTTGATCGTTCTGATTGCCGCCGATGTGGTGTTGGCCATCGACAATCACTGGAGTATGGTACTCGCGGGCGTTGCCTTGTGGGGACTGCATATGGGGATGACACAAGGCTTGCTGGCGGCCATGATCGCCGGTGCCTCACCCGCGGATCTGCGTGGGACGGCATACGGCTTCTTCAATTTGGCCTGCGGGTTGGCTTTGCTCATCGCGAGTGCGCTTGCGGGCATCGTCTGGGAAGAATTCGGCGCACGGTTCACATTCTATGTGGGGGCAACATGCGCCGCTTGTGCAATTGCACTGATTGTCTCTAAAGAAGGACAGCCTTCACGTTATTGAATCCATCCGCAATAGGGATTTTCCACAGTGATTCATCGGAAAGGACGCAAGAATGTCGATCGTTCATTCATTGGGACTGTTTGTGCTCGCCGGGTTGTGTGAGATTGGAGGTGGGTATCTTGTGTGGCTCTGGTTCCGCGAAGGACGGCCGGTTGCTTATGGGATTGTCGGCGCGGCCATTCTCATTCTTTACGGCATTATCCCGACGTTTCAATCCGCCAATTTTGGCCGAGTGTATGCCGCCTATGGCGGCATGTTTATCGTCCTGTCGCTCATCTGGGGATGGGCACTAGATGGCGCTCGACCCGACCGGTTCGACATCAGTGGAGGAATTCTTTGCCTTGTGGGTATGGCGGTCATCATGTATGCACCGCGGACTTAGTGGAACATTTCCTGGCAGTCAGTGTTTCTTCGCGCGGTTAGGGTGATCCATCAGGCTTTATTCATATGAGCGGGAGGTTCGAGGTTTTTCGGAGGAATCATCGATCCAGACTTTTTCAGTTTCATTCTATCCTGCGTCAGTGCGATTCCGAGTTCCATCGCGTGTGCCGAGAGCTTCCCACAGTTGCCGCATATCACCCTATCCGAAGCCGGCGGTACTCCTCGACGGCAACCCAATACGCACGTGATGCTCGATGGTCCAAGCCGACGACCGTCTAATGGGGGGTGTCGTCGGCAGGCGGTTGCGGACCACCTCAACCAGACCATTGAGCGGGTCTCCGGCGAAGAAAGGGGTCCACGGATTGCCGAACCGATGGTCTTTGATCTCATCCGTCCCCTCGGAGCCAAACGGGGTGAAATAGAGGTCAATGTGTTGGGCTTGGTCCCGTTACGCCAGGAGTCAAGCAGGCTGAACCAAGTTCAAGACCCCGTGGGCCTCATTCGACGGAGCCCTGATCGCGAAATCATTGAGTGGGCTCCTGAAATTGAGTACGCTGTCTGTGACGATGTGGCCGTTGAGTTTGAAGTTCCCATGGAGAATAGCCACGTAGAGGCCTATAAAGGCGCAGCGCAGGTCACCTTCGGCACCGCCCTGAATCATCGGTTCATCCATGGTGCTCAGGCCATCCTCCAGTATGGACGGGATTCCAGCGTGTGGACGACCACAGGTTTGTATCTTGCGGGATTTCGATTTAATGACACGTGGAGTGTGTTCGGGATGTTCGGCGGTCGAGGTAAAGTCGCCGGACCGGTGCCGAAGAAGGAAGTCGAATTGCTTGCCAATATCACCATGTTTGCGGACGTCACGGACCGAATGGTGGCAGGGATCGAAACGAACCTTAATCAGGTGATCGGAGGGAACACCGGAATGTTGTTCATGCCGCAACTGCACTATGAGATTGATCGGTACTGGATGATTCAAGGCGGGGCGGGGGCACACTTTACCACTGGCTTCACCATTCCGGTAACTGGGTTCCGAGTCATCCGGGAATTCTGACGAATCAGCTCGGAACATTCACGTGATACGCCGGCGGCGGTGAGAAGCATAGTGGCGCGTATGCAATGTGAGCTGGTTACGGTCGTCTGCAAGATGCGACGTACGTCATGGCGATTATGCATGCGTCTGCTTGCTCCACATGATAGGCTGGCGCGCGGTATTGGAAATGATTCTCCGAAAACACATCATCACGTAGGAGTTGCATCGGTGAACAACGTGAGGTTTATGAGGCAGATGGCTGTTTGGGGCATCGTGAGCGGGCTGATGGCTCCGGTTTCGGCGTCGGCCGGCAGTCAACAGACGCCTGCGATTAACAGCCACGATTTGCAAAGCCAAGTCAAGAGTACCGCCAATAAGGTCATTCCGGCGGTGGTGAGCATCGCGTCAACCGTCATGGTGCGCGATCAGGCCTTCAGCGATGAAGCCTTACCGTTCGGTCTATTCAAAGAGCCGCCGACCCGCCGTCAATATGGGCAGGGATCCGGAGTGCTTGTTACGCCGGACGGCTACATCATTACGAATAACCATGTGGTCGCCGATGCCGTCGATGTGGAGGTGATCCTGGCGGATCGCCGCCAATACAAGGGGAAGGTCGTCGCCACCGATCCAAAGACCGACGTGGCGGTCGTGAAGA
>JAICUC010000270.1 GCA_025936075.1 Nitrospira sp.
GTGCCGCCGCAAGCGAACGGTGCAGTGACCTTCGGACCATTGGGATTTCCGGATTACACATTCCTCGTGGAGCCGCTTGGGTCGATGGTCTGCCGCTTGGACATTCTGCTGACGTCGGGCATGCTGCCCGCGCGGAGCGAACTGCGCGGGCTGATGCCCGGCCACATCTTGTACGGAAGTCGAATCTTCAATGAACAGACCTGCGTCGCGACGAGCTTTACGCCGGACGACCAAGGACGAGAGCGGTACTGGGTCAGCGTCGGACCGTCGCAAGGCGATCCGTCACGTCTGAAAGACATCGTCGATGCCATTGTGCGGATCGAGACCTACTATCATTTATTGCTGATGCAAAAGCCGCTGTTCTCCGCCGCCATCGATCAGGTGCATAAATTTGAGCAGGTTCACTTGAAGCAGCGAGAAATCATTACGTCTCATATCAGCCACGCCAATTCGGAGACCTTGCAGCGATGGCTGAACAGTCTCACTCGGGACTTATTAAAAACGAATCGGATGGCGGGGACATTACATTTTGAACTGTCTGCGTCGATTCCGTACGACAAGATCGTGCACACGACGTTGACGTCCATCGCCGAGCATCCAATGGACTCCTACCGCCCGATTTCCGATTATGTGTTGGGAGGCATTACGGGAGTTGCGGAAGGCTATCAGCAGCTCTTGCGTCGCATCGACACGCTCCGTGGCGGGTTCGAGGGCATCATCGCAATCATCCGGACCCGCATCGATTTGATTCTGGAATCGCAAAATCTCGCACTGCTCCAAAGCGTCGATAAAACGACCAAAAGCCAAGTGATCCTTCAACACACCGTTGAAGGCTTGTCAATAATCGTGATTGCCTACTATCTGTCTGGACTGGCGGGTTACGTCTTCAAAGGGTTTGCAGAACTCGGTTGGCTCAAGAATGTGAATCTCGCCTCCGCGATCTTTGTCCCCATCGCGATCGGACTTGCCTTTTCCATCACAACGTTCAGCAAAAAGTATCTGCACAAGAAGCTGGCAGGTGAGCAGCCGCCGACGAAAGGCGACAAAGAGGAAGAATAATAGAAAAGACCGGTTCAATTGTGGAAGCCTGGTCCGTCGAGTACACGGGGGGCCTGATTTTACCGCGAGGTTCCAGGTGAACGCTCATGAGGGAAGGCAAGAAGAGAGAGACGAATGGCTGGTATTCGCCTGTGTATGCCTGCTAGTCGGCCGCCGCTTCTGCCAAGAATCTTCCCGTATGTGAAGCGGCCACCTTCGCCACCTGTTCCGGCCTCCCTTCGGCGACAATCCGACCGCCGTCGGCACCTCCTTCGGGGCCGAGGTCGATGATCCAGTCGGCGGACTTGATCACGTCGAGGTTATGTTCGACGACCACCAATGTGTTGCCGGCGTTCACGAGTTTGTGGAGGACCGCGAGAAGTTTTTTGATATCTTCAAAATGCAGACCGGTGGTCGGCTCGTCCATGATATAGAGTACATCTTTCGCGGAGGCGTCCTTCAGCTCGGCGGCGATTTTCAAGCGCTGGGCTTCGCCGCCTGATAGGGTGGTGGCCGACTGTCCAAGGCGTAAATAGCCAAGGCCGATAGAAATGAGTAGATGCAATTTTTCTTGCAATCTCGGCGTGCCGGTGAAGAAGGAGAAGGCTTCCTCCACCGTCAGGTTGAGGACTTCGGAGACATTCCTGCCACGGTGGCGAATCTTCAAGATTTCCGGTTTGAAGCGTCTGCCTTCGCACACCTCGCAGGGCGCATAGATATCCTCGAAAAAATACATTTCCAACTTTTCCACTCCGCTGCCTTCGCAGCGTTCACATCGGCCTCCGGCGGCATTGAAGGAAAAATGGCCGGGGGTGAATCCTTGCCGCAGCGCTTCTCGTTCTGAGGCGAACAGTCGACGGATCTCATCGAACGCTTTCAGGTATGTGATCGGGTTGGACCGAGGTGTGCGCCCGATCGGCTGTTGGTCGATCAAGCGGATACCTTTGAGGTGCTCAATACCTTTGATCGCTTTGAAACGCCCCATAGGAAGGGACTCCACGCGGAAGGCCCGGGCGACGGATCGGTAGAGGGTATCTTCAACCAGCGTACTCTTGCCTGAACCCGACACGCCGGTCACACAGATGAACATGCCGAGGGGGATGCGAACGAAGAGATCTTTGAGATTATGTTCGGTCGCACCGGCGATCACCAGCATCTTGCCGTTTCCGGATCGCCGTGATCTGGGTTGGGAAATCCGCTCTTCACCACGCAAGTATCTGGCGGTGGTTGCCCGACGGTCTTGGATGAATTCCCGCATGGATGCCGCACAGACGATCTCACCGCCCTTTTCGCCGGAATGGGGCCCAAGTTCGACCGCGTAGTCGGCCGATTCGATCATGCGGCGGTCATGTTCGACGACGACCACCGTATTACCGGCGTCAGCCAGATCGTGGAGGATGCCCGCCAAGAAATCAGTATCCCGTGCATGGAGGCCGATGGTCGGTTCATCGAGGACGTAAAGCGTACCGACCAACTGAGACCCCAGTTGGTTGGCAAGTGCGACCCGCTGCGCCTCGCCGCCGGAGAGAGTCTTGGTTTGCCGATTGAGCGTCAGATATCCGAGGCCGACACGCCGGAGAAATCCCAGTTTGGATCGGAGCTGCCGGAGAATATCCGCAGCGATCGCTTGCTCAAAGGACGATAGGGGCAAGGACTCTACCCATTCCGAAAAGCTCTCGACGGTCCGCTCCATCGTTTGATGGATGTCGGCGCCGGAAATTTTGACGAACAATGCATCCGGCTTGAGACGACTGCCATGGCAGCCGGGGCAATCGAAGGGTGTGCGGTAGCGGCTGAGGAAGACGCGAACATGCAATTTGTAGCGCTTCCCTTCGAGGTACTCGAAGAAATCATGAATCCCGTCGAAGGATTTGTCGCCCTCCCAGAGCAATCGTTGCTGGTCTTTCGGCAGAGATGTGAATGGAGCCGTAATATCAATCTTGTGCCGTTTCATCGCCAGCAACATCTGTTTTTGCCACCAGGCGGAGCTCGGTTTGCTCCAGGGCTCGACGGCTCCTTGGGCGAGCGACTTGGCGGGGTCGGGGATGACGAGCTCCGGATCATATCGCAGCACATTGCCGAATCCTTTACATTCGGGACAGGCGCCAAGCGGATGGTTGAACGAAAAGAGAATCGGCTTCAGTTGTTCGAAGGTGCGTCCACAGCCCTGACAGAGAAATCGCGTGCTGTAGGATTGGCGTCCCTGATCGATGATGTCGACCGAACAGCGGCCCTCTCCTTCACGAAACGCCGTTTCGATCGCTTCGACCAGCCGAGTGCGGTTGTCCTCCCGAATTATCAGGCGATCGAGGACGATGTAGAGCGAGGAAAATTTATGGAAGGAGGATGGTTTGATCTCGTGCAAATCAAGCACATCGTCTGTGGTCTTAACTCGGGTGAATCCGCGTGTGAGAAGTGATTGGATAAACGCAGGTTCTTCTTTGGACGAAGGAGTCGCAATGGGGAACAATACCATCGCCCGTGCATTGGGCCATCGCTTGAGCAGGTCATCGGCCACGGTGTCAGGCTGAAAGGAACGAGCTTCCTGATGACAATCAGGACAGGTGGGTTTGCCGATCTTGGCGAAGAGCAGACGCAAGAGATCGGCGATTTCAGTCGTCGTGCCGACCGTCGAGCGAGCCGTGCGCACCTGATTTTTCTGCTCGATGGCAATCGCCGGCCGGACGTTGAGAAGACGATCGACATCCGGGCGGGACACCTTGTCGAGAAACATGCGGGCATAGGTCGAAAGCGATTCGACATATCGCCATTGGCCTTCGGCGAAGATCGTATCGAACGCGAGAGAGGATTTGCCGGACCCCGAGACTCCGGTAATGGCCGTGACCTGATTGTGTGGGATGTGCAGTGAGACGTTCTTGAGATTATGCTGCCGCGCACCTTCGATGATGAGGTGACCGGTCGAAGGGTTGGAATCCGGAGTGTTCGGCACAGTGATCGCTCCTCCATTGAGATGACCGATCATCGTAGCAATTGGCGGGGGCTGGTTCAACGAGGGAACAGAGGCGATGGGAATAGTTTTTGGCTCTGGGCTTCCGAAATCCGTTCATGCTGAGCTGGTCGGAGTATGAGGCTATCGAAGCACGATCAGAGGGTGCTGAAATGACTTCCAAGAAATTTATGGAACGCAATACTAAGAGCGGATGTTCATCAAAGTAATCCGGCCATGGCCGTGCGAAACGCACGCAGATCATCAAGCCCTCTCGTCATGATCTCGTAGACCTGTCCATAGTCGATCTTCCAGTAGACATGGACCAGCAGGTTTCGGAAGCGCGCCATCTGTTGCAGGCGGCTGGACAGATCATGGGGAATCAGCCCGGCCCGCTCGAGTGAACTGAAGCAGCCGGCATATTCTTCCGGTACCTGATGCAGTCGCTTCGCCGACACATGAAAGCAGAGCGCCAGCGCAGCCTCGATCGCGATGAGCAATCGATAGCAGGCGACATCGAGGGTGTCTTGGCTGGAGAGGAATGTCTCACGCGGCAGACGACGAAGCTGGTCAAGCCGGATCAACGACGCATCGATTTCAGCGCAACGTGCCCGGATGAGGTCCGGATTGAGGCTCATGCAGCGAAGGCATCCTTCGTGCTGCTGCGGAGCAGTGGAGCGAGATCGAGATAGCGCCGTGCGACCTCTTCGATCATGTCCGTCAAGAAGGTCTCGTCTTGACACAGGAGCAGTTGTCCTCGCAACACATGATACAGAAACGAGAGCGGCGTTTCATTGAGTACCCGGACATCGATCGGTAATCCGACTGCCGCAGTGAGTTTCGCAGAGAGACTGTCGGCGATCGTCGCCTGCTCTGGCACAGCCCTGTCATCAAGAAAGAGTCCGACATCCACATCATGGACCCTGTCGGACTCAAGCACGGATCCGTAGAGATACGCGAACCGTACCCCCGGCTCCTTCGCTAGTTGTTCACGGAGTCGGTGCGACAGAGCTTGTCGCTGTTCCGGAGAAACTGTGTAAGCAACGGTTTTCATCCCACCCCGACCATGCCGA
>JAICUC010000194.1 GCA_025936075.1 Nitrospira sp.
ACGTTTCTTCGCCTTCCGTCTTGAATTCTCGATTGGCTTGTCGCAGGGTCTCTGTCGCCTTGAAGGACACTTTCGCGCTTCGCTCATCCGAGGCCAACGAGACGGACGTATTCGTACGAGTGAAGTCGTTGGCGCTGGGAAAGGCGAAACTCATCGTGAGGGTCTTCCGGTAGTCTTCCCGCGTCAGCATGGCCGTCTGTTGTTGCGGGCCTTGTTTCAGATGAATGGTGATGGTCGCGTCGTGGGTGATGTGGCGCATGACGCCGTCGACATCCTTTCGTCGAACAGCCTCATCGAGTGCATCGAGAAGCAGGGCGATCCCTTCAGGAGTCAGACGGACATCGGGCTGGAAGGGCTTCGATCGCGGATCTGTGAGAACCACGCCGGGCTGACTTGTCGGTACATGAGGAGCCAGAAACTTGGTTACCAGAGTCTGGTTTTTGAATATCGCGTATCCCGCGTATCCGATGCCCACCACGGTAACGAGAACAAGCACGATGATGATAGCTTTTACCATGGAGATCTCTGCGGTATTCCCTCTCTGTTCTTCTATCGAGGCTCGGCTTCGTGACAACCGAGGTTCACTCTCCGGACTGAAGTATGAGCTAACATACTGAGCTAACAATAGCGTGAATTATGCGAAAAGCAATCAAAGCCGGCTGCGTTGCAAGTAATGTACGCCCCGAGTCCGACGACTGCTTCAGACAAGGTCTTCCTCGTAACCGAGCTATTATGACGACTACCATGGAATCATCTCCGAAAACGGGGCCTTGGTCTCTTGGAAAAAGGGCCGGTAGCGTGGTACGTTGCCCCTATTGGTAGGGGTATTGCTCAACCACCTCCCCGAAGCAAACAGAAGGATAGCCGGATCCATGACCACTCAGAATTGGCTCCAACCGACTGATGATTTTGTTCATCGGCACCTGGGTCTCACAAGGGCCGATATTCAAGAGATGCTGGCCGTGTTGAGCCTCCCCTCGCTCGACACGTTGACCGATGCGGCCATTCCCTCCGACCTTCGTTTTCGTCGATCCCTTGACCTTCCGGCCGGCGACGGCGAACAGGCAGTCCTGACCCGCCTGAAAAGCCTCGCATCCCAAAATAAGGTCTATCGATCGCTGATCGGCATGGGGTACTACGATTGTGTCACTCCGGGTGTAATTCAACGAAACATTCTAGAAAATCCGGCATGGTATACGCAATACACCCCATACCAAGCCGAAATCTCCCAAGGCCGCTTAGAAGCGCTCGTAAACTTCCAGACCATGGTGGCGGACTTGACCGGTCTGCCTCTGGCCAATGCCTCGCTGCTCGATGAAGCGACCGCTGCAGCCGAAGCGATGGCGATGTGTTACACGATCGCGCGCAACGCAGGAGAGGAACGAAAGGAATTCTTTGTTTCACGCGACTGCCATCCACAAACCTTGGCGGTGTTGCAGACCAGGGCCGAACCTCTGGGTCTTGTCATCAAGACCGGTGTCGCTTCGTCCCTTGATTGTTCGCGTCCTCAGCTTTGCGGCATTCTGTTGCAGTACCCGGCTACGGACGGCTATGTGGGTGATTTCAGCGCATTGGCCGCGCAGGCTCATGAGGCCGGTGTTCGAGTGGCGGTTGCGACTGACCTTCTCGCCCTGACCTTGCTTCGCTCGCCGGGGGAATTCGGTGCCGATATTGCCGTCGGTTCGACACAACGGTTCGGTGTCCCGATCGGCTTCGGTGGCCCCCATGCCGCGTTTCTGGCTACCAGGGAAGAGTACAAACGTCAAGTCCCGGGTCGCGTTGTCGGTATCTCAAAAGATGTGACCGGCAAACCGGCCATTAGGCTTTCGCTTCAGACCAGGGAACAACACATTCGACGGGAGAAAGCCACCAGTAACATCTGTACGGCTCAAGTCTTGTTGGCCATCATGGCCGCCATGTATACGGTGTACCATGGGCCGGACGGGTTGCGCCGGATTGCCGAACGTGTGCATGGTCTCACGTTGCTGTTGGCTGAAGGACTGCGTCGACTTGGATTCGATGTCCTGCCGAAAGTCTTCTTCGATACAATTCGTGTCCCACTGTCCAATGCCCAAGCGGATCAGATTGCGACACGCGCGGATGCACAAAGAATCAATTTCCGGCGCTATGAAGACGGCTCGATCGGTGTTTCTCTCGACGAAGTCAGCTCCGAGGAGGAAGTCCGGCGCCTCCTGCACATCTTTGTCGGTCATGATCACTTGCCGTTCCATCTCTCTGATGTGGCTGCGGCCATCGATCTCAACTATTCCTCCACCTTAGCTAGGACGAGTAAATATCTGACACACGAGGTGTTCCATCGTTATCATTCCGAGCATGAGATGCTCCGCTATCTCCACAGGTTGCAAACCAAAGACCTGTCCCTCGTCCACTCGATGATTCCATTGGGTTCCTGCACGATGAAACTCAATGCCACCGCAGAAATGCTGCCGGTGACCTGGCCGGAGTTCGCTCGCCTGCATCCTTTCGCGCCGGTTGAGCAAACGCTTGGCTATCGGACCTTGTTTGGACAGCTCGAATCATGGCTGGCCGAAATTGCCGGATTTGCAGCTTTCTCGCTTCAACCGAACGCGGGATCTCAGGGCGAATATTCCGGCCTGATGGTGATCCGGGCCTATCATCGATCGAAGGGAGAAACACACCGAGACGTCTGCTTGATCCCCGTATCGGCCCACGGCACGAACCCCGCCAGCGCCGCCATGGTCGGCATGGAGGTTGTCGCCGTCGCGTGCGATCGGAATGGAAATGTTGATATCGACGATCTGGAGGCCAAGGCCGTTCAGTATCGAGATCGATTGTCGGCCCTGATGCTCACGTATCCCTCCACCCATGGGGTATTTGAGGCCGGCGTCAGACGTATTTGTCAAATCGTCCATACCCATGGCGGTCAAGTCTATATCGACGGGGCCAACATGAATGCCATGGTGGGCCTCTGCCGTCTGGGCGACATCGGAGCCGATGTTTGCCATCTCAACCTCCATAAGACATTTTGTATTCCCCATGGGGGTGGAGGACCCGGCGTGGGGCCGATCGGAGTGGCACGGCATCTCGTGCCGTTTCTTCCTGGGCATCCCGTGGTCCAGCTTGGTACGCCTCAAGCCATCGGTCCTGTCTCGGCAGCCCCGTTCGGCAGTCCGAGCATCCTTCCGATTTCCTGGGTATACATTGCGTTGATGGGTCGTGAGGGATTGACCAAGGCCACACAGGTGGCCATCCTCAATGCCAATTACATGGCCAAGCGGTTGGAAAAACACTACTCCATTTTGTACAAAGGAGATTCCGGCCTGGTGGCTCATGAGTTCATCCTCGATCTGCGTGAATTCAAGGAAAGCGCCGGTGTCGAGGCGATGGATGTCGCCAAGCGATTGATGGACTACGGCTTCCATGCGCCGACCGTTTCATTCCCCGTAGTCGGCACGCTCATGATTGAACCGACCGAAAGTGAATCCAAGAGCGAACTCGATCGGTTCTGCGAAGCCCTCATCCTCATCCGCGCAGAGATTCAGGAGATTGTCGACGGACGCCAACCGCGAACGAACAATGTGCTGAAAAATGCGCCTCATACCGCCGGGATTGTGACGGCCACGGAGTGGAATCGCCCCTATAGTCGGGAACAAGCGGTCTTTCCTGCCCCTTGGCTCAGAATCAGCAAGTTCTGGCCGAGCGTCAGCCGCATCGACGAGGCATACGGCGATCGCCATCTCGTCTGCAGTTGTCCTCCCATGGAGAGCTATCAGCCCTAGCAGAATCGTCTCCTTTCTTGCTGCTGTCCCTTAGTCCGCTGGAATGGTCATGTCGCTCCTTGTCTGTCTTCCTGGACAAGCAGTAGAGTAACGCTGTCGGATCCGGCTCGGAGGTTCATATGAACGATATTGGACGTCGCGGTTTCCTTGTACGGACGGGATTGGTCATGGGCGCAACGGTTTTGGCTAACGCCTACCCCCGCGCATTTGCCGATCAGGAATCTCAATCCCCCCAGAGCCGATTCAAGAATTGGGATGATCTTCGGGCGCAGTTCCCTCTGTCTCCGCAACTCATCCATCTGGCGGCGTTTTTTCTCGCGTCCCATCCCACGCCGGTGCGTGAAGCAATCGAGCGGCATCGCGCTGGTCTTGATGCCGATCCTATCGGCTATTGGCAAGAACAGGAAGAAAAGCAAGAAGCGAGAGTCCTTCGTGCCGCGGCCGACTATCTGAGCGTTGAACCTATCGATATCGCCTTGACCGACAGCACGACCATGGGTTTGGGTTTGCTCTATGGGGGGTTGGCACTTCGCAAGGGACAGGAAATTCTGACAACGATACACGACCATTATTCGACAGAGATTTCTTTGCGCCTTCGTGCCGAACGCACGGGCGCCGCCGTGCGGCAGATCGCCCTCTACCGTTCACTCAAAACAGTATCCCGTGACGAGATCGTCGATTCCCTGCGAAAAGGTGTCACCCCCGCAACACGCATTGTGGCCGTCACCTGGGTTCATTCCAGCACGGGACTCAAGCTGCCCATTCAGGAGATGGCTCACGCCATTCACTCCATCAATCGCTCACGAAGTGAACAGGATCGGATCATCTTCTGTGTAGATGGAGTTCATGCCCTGGGGGTGGAGGATTTCGGCCTTCGCGAACTCGGTTGTGACTTTCTGATCGCCGGAACTCACAAATGGATGTTCGGTCCGCGGGGAACGGGTCTCGTTTGGGGTCATCCACAGGCTTGGCCGATTGCGCAGGCGACCATCCCGACTTTCAATACGCAGGCCTATGAACTTTGGATGAAGAACGGGTCGTCGAAGGATCTTCCTCAATCCATTTACATGACGCCAGGCGGATTCCATTCGTTCGAACATCGTTGGGCACTTGATGAAGCATTCAAGTTTCATCGGACCATCGGGAAGTCCAACGTGACGCAGCGCATCTATGAATTGAATCAACAGCTCAAGCAAGGCCTAGCCGCCATGCCTCATGTGACTCTCCACACACCGCTATCGCAGGATCTTTCCGCCGGGATCGTCTGTTTCGAAGCGGCGGGAATGACTCCTCATCAAATTGTGACGAAGCTGCGGCAGCGTAAGATCGTCGGCAGCGTGACACCGTACGCAACGCAGTATGCCAGGCTCGCACCGAGCCTCCTGAACTCACCGCAGGACATCGAAACAACTTTGGGAGAGATCCGAAATCTTCGCTCCTCGTAGACAGGAGCGTCCGGTACAAGCGGACTGATAGCTGATATCGGAAGGGCTCTGCTTCAACGCCGGTTATAGGGAACGCAGAAGCTGTTGGAGCAGTGCGTCACTTTCAGATCGCCGTTCGTCACATCGTAGTAACTGATGAGGCCGTGGCCGTCCGTTCCTATGGCAATCGTCGTGAACTGACCGACGTTCTCCTGGCTTTGAACGGCGGTATGGGTCGCCGAGTGACAGTCAACATCAGCACAATGAGCGACTCGCAAATCTCCGTTCGTCGCATCGTAATAGCTGATCAGACCGCGACCGTCCGGCCCGACGGCGATCGACGTGAATCGGCCGACGTCGTCCTCGCTGTGAAGCGCGTTCACATCGGCGGAACGACATGGAAGGTCGGTGCAGTGAGCCACTTTCAGATCGCCGTTTGTGGCATCGTAGTAACTGACCAGCGCGAATCCGTCGGACCCGATCGTCACAGAACTATACCGGCCGACATTACCTCTACTATCCAATGTGCTTTCGGTCGCAGAACCACAGGCAACATCGTCGCAATGCGCGACTTTCAGGTCTTCATTCGTAACGTCATAATAGCTGATGAGCGCCAGCCCATCGGCACCTACAGCAATCGAGGTGAACTGACCGGCGTCGCCCTTGCTGATCAAGGTGGTAATTTTTGCTGAACTACAAATGACATCGTCGCAATGGGCCGCTTTCAGATCACCGTTCGTGGCATCGTAGTAGCTGATGAGGCCTCGCCCGTCCGTCCCGATCGTGATCGACGTAAACTGACCGACCTGATCCGCCTGGTCTAACGTAACGGCCGTCGCGATGGTGCAAGCGACGTCAGCACAGTGCGCGACTCGCAGATCACCGTTCGTGGCATCATAGTAGCCGATGAGGGGAAGCCCATCCGAGCCGATCGTCACAGAACTGTACTCACCAACATTGTCCTGGCTCTGAACGGTCGTCAGCGTGGCAGAAGCGCAGGCGAGGTCGGTACAGTGAACCACCCTGAGGTCGCCGTTTGTCGCATCGTAATAGCTGAGCAATGCCTTGCCGTCGGCTCCCAGCACCATCGAAGAGGATGCGCCCACGTCAATAGTTGCTCCGTCCAGCGGAGTAACGGTCGCATGGGTGCAGCCCACGTCGCCGCAATGGGCAACCTTCAGATCCCCATTGGTAACATCGTAATAGCTGATGAGAGGCAGACCATCTGTCCCGACGGCGACGGACGTGTATAGGCCGACGTTGCCGGTACTGTCCGGTGTGGCGAGTGTGGCGGAGATACAAGCGACATCGACACAGTGGGCGACCTTCAAATCCCCGTTCGTGGCATCGTAATAGCTGATGAGGCCCACGTCGTCGCTACCGATTACGACGGACGTGTATTGGCCGACATTGCCTTCGCTCTCAAGGACGGTGCGCGTCGGGGAGACGCACACGACCTCCTCGCAGTGGACGACTTTGAGATCACCGTTCGTGGCATCGTAATAGCTGATGAGAGGGCGGCTATCCATCCCGATCGTCACCGAGCTGTACTGGCCCACATCACCTGATTTATCGGGAGTCGTCGTGAGAGTAGGCTCCGTACAAGGCAAATCAGGACAGAGCGCCGATTTCAGGTAGTGATCGGTCGCGTCGTAATAGCTGATGAGGCCCTGCCCTCCGGCAATGGTGACGGAGGTGTATTGGCCGACGTTCTCTTCCGCCTGTAAGAACGTCAGGACAGTGATTGTCGCAGCCTCACAG
>JAICUC010000127.1 GCA_025936075.1 Nitrospira sp.
GGATCGTCCATAGCCGGGAGGCCCGTTTGGAAGCTGATGAACTGGCAGACAGTATGTTGGGGAGCGGAGCGGTGACTCTGGAATCACCGGCCACGGCCTTACGCCGATTTGAGCGGAGCCCCTTGGACACGGCGTTTGCCGTGCAGCTGGTTCAGCGGCTCCGAGACCTGGATCCGAAGGTGCGTCCGGTGCTGCGGTGGCTCGACGAACGTCTGGCCGCGCAGGGCACGACCGCCGACGACATGGTGCAGGCGGAGCATCAGCAGCAGGCGGCTATGAGCGTCACGGTCCGCAACATCATTACGAGCATGCGGTTGACATCTGAATTCAATTGGGCTGAATTTTTCGAAGCAGTCAGCCCGGTCGATAAGATTCTGCGATGCGACGCCCGCTACGCCGAGATGGACTTTGTCACACGGGACACCTATCGCCATGCCGTTGAGGATCTCTCGCGCGGCACGGGCCTCTCAGAAACCGACGTGACTATGCGCGTCATGGACCGTGCCAGGCCGGCTGGGGGTGAGATGCATGCGAGTGAGCAGGCGGAGCGGGATCGGCATACGGATCCCGGCTATTACCTTATCTCTCAGGGCCGCCGAGCATTTGAACGTGAACTCGGCTACCGAGTGTCCTGGAAGCGACGGCTGCTGCGTTGGTATGTCCAAGCATCCGCACCCGGCTATCTAGGATCGCTGACGGTAGGAACCGCCATGGTCCTCGCCATTCCGCTCTGGTATACGGCCGCAAACGGCGTGACCATTGTCGGCCTGGTGTGTCTCGGTCTCATTGCACTCGTACCGGCCTCGGATCTTGCTATGGCGCTTATCAATCGTATGGTGATGGCTATCATCGGGCCGCGGTCATTGCCTCGGATGGCATTGCGGAACGGCATTCCCAAAGAGTTGCGCACGATCGTGGTGGTCCCCACGTTGCTGACGAGCCGAGAAGGCATCGATGAGCTGGTTGAGCGATTGGAGGTGCATTATCTGGCGAATGCGGATGATGACCTGCGCTTCGCTCTGCTCTCAGACTGGAGAGATGCCAAGAGCGAAAGCATTTCGGGAGATGCTGAACTGCTGGCAAGGGCTGCGGAAGGAATCGCGCATCTGAACAATCGGTATGGTTCCTCGACCGGGGGCGGATCGCGGTTTGTCCTGTTTCACCGCAGGCGAACCTGGAACGAGTCCGAGCAGGTGTGGATGGGATGGGAACGGAAGCGAGGCAAACTGCATGAATTGAATCAATTGTTGCGCGGCTCGACGAGCACGACGTTCATGTCCGTCGGCGGGCAGCTCCCTGAGACGATTCCGTCGGTCCGGTACGTCATCACGCTGGATACGGATACACGGTTGCCCCGGGGAGCCGCGCATCGGTTAATCGGCACCATGGCTCACCCTCTGAACCGGCCCCGATTCGATCCGTGCGCCGGGCGAGTGCTTGAAGGGTATGGGGTCGTGCAGCCGAGGATTACACCGTCGCTTCCCGGCAGCGGTGAGGGTTCATATTTTCAACAGACGTTCTCCGGGCCCAGCGGGATCGATCCCTACGCGTCGGCCGTATCCGATGTGTACCAGGATTTGTTTCGGGAAGGGTCCTACACAGGCAAGGGCATTTACGAGATCGACGCGTTCGAGGCCGCGCTGGCCGGCAAGGTGCCGGACAATGCGATGCTCAGTCACGATCTTTTTGAAGGATTGTTCGCGCGCGCGGCGTTGGCGACCGACATCGAGCTGTTCGAAGCGTTTCCTGCCAGCTATGAAGCGGCGGCAGCCAGGCAACATCGATGGGCGCGCGGCGACTGGCAATTGCTGCCCTGGCTGTTGGGGCGAGGGCATACCGAGTCTGAGCCGCATCGCGCGGTGGTGATTCCCGCCATTGGTCGTTGGAAGATCCTCGACAACCTCCGCCGTACCCTGTCGGCTCCCGCGGCGTTTTTGACACTGATCGTCGGATGGATGCTTCCGGAACGATCTGCATGGGTCTGGTCTGGGTTCATTTTGGCCACCATCGCGATTCCTTCGCTATTGTCCTTCGTGCTCGGGCTCTATCCGCGCCGATCCGGAATTGGCTTGCGGACCCATTTTCGTGGAGCAGGCACCGACCTGAAGTTGGCCGCGAGGCAGATCGTGCTGACCGTCACGTTCCTCGCGCATCAGGCATGGCTCATGACGGATGCGATCCTTCGTACGCTCGGTCGGCTCGTCTTCACGCGAACGCGGATGTTGGAGTGGGTGACTGCGGCTCAAGCCGAGGATGCCTACACGTGCAACTTGACGAGGATGTATGGGCGCATGGCGGGTGGTGTGGCGCTCGCCGTCGTGGCGGCTGGTGGCGTGGCATTGTTTGGGAACTATGAGTCCTGGGCTGCCGCAGCTCCGTTCGTGCTGCTCTGGATGTCGGCTCCTGTCGTGGCACGATGGGTCAGTCTGCCGCCTCGACTCACGGGAGCCGAGCCGATTTCTCCAGCCGATGCGCGGACGCTCCGATTGATTGCGCGCCGGACGTGGCGGTTCTTCGAAACGTTCGTGTCTCCCGAAGACCATTCGCTGCCACCTGATAATTTTCAGGAAGATCCAAAACCCGTCGTCGCCCATCGGACCTCGCCGACCAATATCGGACTCTATCTGCTCTCAACCCTGGTCGCCCGTGACCTAGGATGGTTGGGGACACTCGACGCTACCGAACGACTGGAATCCACGCTGGCGACCATGAACCGTCTCGAGCTGTTTCGTGGGCATTTCTACAATTGGTACGACACACGTACCCTTCATCCATTGGATCCGAAGTATGTGTCCTCCGTCGATAGCGGAAATCTCGCGGGACATTTGTTGGTAGTGGGAAACGGATGCCGCGAATTGATTCAGCAATCTTCCATCAACGGCGATTTGTTTGCCGGGATTGATGATTCCATTCAACTGTTACGCGATACGCTGGAAAAGATTCCAGACCAGCGACAGACCCACACGGTGACCAGGAAGCAGCTGAGCCAAGCCGTCGATGTCCTGGCCATGGCGCTCTTGTCGAGACCGGTCGATGCCGCCGGCTGGACTGCCAAATTCGGCAGGCTCACCGCCTTGTGTCATACGGTCTCGGATATGGCCCAGGCACTGGGACAGGAGTGCGGTGATGAACCCGATGGGGAGTTGCGCGCCTGGGCCGACGCGGTTCGGGCGTGCGTAGCAAGCCATCTCCGGGATGCAGAACTGTTGCTGCCATGGATCCGCTTCAGTGCGAAAGACCGGGCGGCCATGTTCGACCATCCGTCGGGACCAACGCCGGAATGGGCGGTTATCGAGCCGTTCTTTCATCCCATTCCTACGCTGGCTGCCGCGCCCGTGCGATTCGCGGCCGCAATCAGTGCAATCGAGAGTTTACGTGAACAATTACTCAGTCGGCCCTCCCAGGATCGGGCCACCTTGGCGAGAATCACCTTGCTGGCTGATGCCATCCGGCAATCGGTCGCGGATATCACGGCCTTGGTCCGTCGCCTCTCGGCGGTCGCACAGAGCGTGGAGCACATGGTTCACGCCATGGATTTCACGTTTCTCTTCGATCCGACACGCAAGCTGTTGTCCATCGGCTATCGTGTGCCGGAGAACAACATGGACCCCAGTTGCTACGACTTGCTTGCGTCGGAGGCCAGACTGGCGAGCTTTATCGCCATCGCCAAGGGCGACGTCCCGTCATCGCATTGGTTTCACTTGGGCCGCGCCCTGACGCCCGTGAGAGACGGTTCGGCGCTCGTGTCCTGGTCGGGCTCCATTTTCGAATACCTCATGCCGGCGTTGGTGATGCGTTTCCCGGCCGGCAGCTTGCTGTGTCGGACCTATGAGCTGATCGTCTGTCGGCAGATCCAATACGGTAGAGAGCGAGGCGTGCCTTGGGGTGTTTCGGAGTCTGCCTATAATGCGCGTGATCTCGATCTGACGTACCAGTATTCCAGCTTTGGTGTGCCGGGTCTGGGACTCAAGCGAGGCCTCAGTGAAGAGGTGGTCGTCGCGCCCTATGCCACTGCGCTCGCGGCGATGATCAATCCTATGGAAGCGGTACAAGGGTTCGGCCACCTCGCCGAGGCCGGAGGGGAGGGAACCTATGGGTTCTATGAAGCGCTGGATTACACGAGGACACGGGTGCCAGAAGGAAAAGAGGTGGCCATCGTGCGGGCCTATATGTCTCATCATCAGGGCATGACGTTGGTCTCGATCGCGAATGTCCTGAACAACGGAGTGATGAGGAGCCGGTTTCATGCGGAGCCCATCGTCCGGGCCACCGAACTCTTGCTCCAGGAACGGACTCCGCGCGACGTGCCGGTGACGCGCCCGCGCACGGAAGAAGTCGCTGCGGCGGCGCAAGTCCGCGACCTTCTACCGCCGGTCGTGCGGCGATTTACTTCGCCCCATGAGGCAACTCCGCGGACGCATTTGTTGTCCAACGGGCGGTATGCGGTCATGCTGACCGCATCCGGGTCTGGATACAGCCGGTGGCGGGATATAGCGGTGACGCGCTGGCGCGAGGATGCGACGCTGGATTGCTGGGGCTCTTATATTTTTCTGCGTGACATGCAGACGGGGGCGGTATGGTCGGCCGGTTATCAGCCCAGTGGCGTCGATGCCGACGAGTATGAGGCGTCTTTTACCGAAGAACGGGCCGCAATTTCCCGACGGGACGGTGACTGGAACACGACGCTCGACCTCGTGGTGTCGTCCGAGGATGATGCTGAAATGCGGCGCATCTCCGTGACCAATATGGGAACAAGCGCGCGCGAGCTACAAGTGACTTCCTATGCCGAGCTGTCCCTGATTCAACAGGCCGCCGATGTGGCACATCCGGCGTTTGCAAATCTCTTCGTGCAAACGGAATTCGTGCCGGAGGTCGGCGCGGTACTCGCCACGCGCCGCAGGCGATCGGATGAAGAAGCGACGGTGTGGGTGGCCCAGGTGGTTATGGTCGAAGGAGACACCGTGGGTCCCTTGCAATATGAAACGGATCGCGCCCGGTTTCTCGGACGCGGACACCATGTCCGCACAGCGGTGTCGATGATCGATGGCCGGCCGCTTTCGAATACCGTCGGATCCGTGCTTGATCCGGTGATGAGCGTGCGTCGTACGGTGCGGGTCCCTGCCGGTGGGACCGTGCGTGTGGTGTTTTCAACCATTATCGGCCCGGCCCGCGATCACGTGTTGGAGTTGGCCGACAAGTACGGCGATCCGAGAGTATTTGAGCGGGCCCTGTCGCTGGCCTGGACGCAAGCGCGAGTACAACTGCATCACCTCGGTATCGAGAACGACGAGGCGCAACTGTTCCAGCAACTGGCCAACGCCGTGCTGTACTCCGATGTCTCACTGCGGCCGTCTTCCGAAACACTGAGTCGGAGCACGGTGGACCGTGCGGCGCTGTGGGCGCATGGCATCTCGGGCGATCTGCCCATCGTGTTGGCCTGCATCGACAAAGCTGACGATGTCGATATCGTCCGGCAATTGCTCCGAGCGCATGAATACTGGCGCATGAGGCAATTATCGACCGATGTGATCATTCTGAATGAGAAAACCTCGTCGTATGAGCAGGGGCTGCAAGGTTCGTTGGAAGGGCTTGTGCGCGGCAGCCGGTTGCGCCTCTACCCGGATGCCGGCGGGGCGCGAGGTAGTATTTATCTTCTGCGGACCGACTTGCTCTCAGAGCAGGATCGGTCGCTGCTGCAGCAGGTCGCTCGGGTCGTCCTGCTCGGCCGTCGTGGCACGCTGGTGGAGCAGATTTCTCGCTTACAGCGCAGGAGCCGTCTGGCGCCGCTGAACTTGCCAATGCAGCGTGCCGGCAAACGCCTGGATGTGCCGTTGCCTGAGCGAGAGCTCGAATTCTTCAACGGCTTGGGCGGATTTGCCGATGATGGGCGCGAATATATCACGATTCTTGGTGAGGGTCTGCGGACGCCACGACCCTGGATTAATGTCGTTGCGAATCCGTCGTTCGGATTCCTCGTGTCGGAATCCGGCTCCGGGTTTACCTGGTCGTTGAACAGCCACGAGAATCAGCTGACGCCCTGGTCGAACGATCCGGTGTCTGATCCGTCGGGAGAGGTGCTCTATATCCGTGATGACGATTCCGGAGAAATTTGGAGTCCGACAGCGCTGCCGATCCGTGACGATCCGGCACCCTATGTGGCTTGTCACGGACAGGGCTATAGCCGCTTTCATCATGGTTCGCACGGTGTCCTGGCCGAATTGCTGCAGTTTGTGCCGATGGAAGATCCGATCAAAATCTCTCGACTGACGCTGCAGAATAAATCCGGCCGCTCGCGTCGCCTTTCAATCGCGGCCTATGTTGAGTGGGTGCTAGGGAACGCCCGTAGTGAGTCCGCGCCGTACATCATCACGGAGATCGATCCGGAAACCCGGGCGTTGTTTGCTCGCAGTATGCTGGGCGGCGAGTTCGCTGGACGCATCGCCTTTATCGATCTTGCCGGAGCACACACATCGTGGACCGGTGATCGCACGGAATTCCTCGGCCGTAACGGGGCCTTCGATTGTCCCCTGGCGCTGGGAAAAGGAGGTGAATTATCCGGGAAGGTCGGAGCCGGTCTCGATCCTTGCGCGGCCCTTCAACTGTCGATTGAGTTGAAAGCAGGCCAACGCGCCGA
This sequence comes from Nitrospira sp., assembly GCA_025936075.1. Lineage (GTDB taxonomy): Bacteria > Nitrospirota > Nitrospiria > Nitrospirales > Nitrospiraceae > Nitrospira_D. Next base: position 6,635 of record JAICUC010000127.1, read on the forward strand.
GATTACCTGGTTTCTTGGTCAGACAGCGCAGAGAGAACAGGCTCGGCTCCTGATTAACCGTTACCGTAAGGCGGATGTAGATGCGCTTCTGCACGAGGTGACTTGCGGATGGGACAACCTTTTGGGTGGCATACAGGTTCATACGCCGGACCGCGCCATGGATGTCTTGTTGAATCGCTGGGCGCTCTATCAGACGCTGAGTTGCCGCGTCTGGGCACGTGCGGCGTTCTATCAATTGAGTGGGGCCTATGGGTTTCGCGATCAACTTCAAGATGTCATGGCCCTCAATGTGGCGGCACGCGATGTCACGCGCGAACATCTGCTCCGAGCCGCTGCGCGGCAGTTTGTCGAGGGGGACGTCCAACATTGGTGGCACCCTCCGTCCGGACGAGGTGTGCGGACTCGGATTTCCGACGATCTGGTCTGGTTGCCGTACGCGGTGATCCAATTTCTTGAAGTGACCGGCGACATGACCGTGCTGGACGAAATGGTGCCATTTCTAGAAGGCCCGATGTTGGCTGAGGGGCAACATGAATCCTATTTCGAACCGCGTGTGTCCCAGACATGCGCCACCCTTTTTGAACATTGCGCGCGTGCGTTGGACAGAAGCCTTGTCGTCGGCAGTCATGGCCTTCCGCTCATGGGCACCGGAGACTGGAATGACGGGATGAACCGTGTCGGCCGGCAGGGGAAAGGGGAAAGTGTCTGGCTCGGCTGGTTTCTGCATACCGTCCTCTGGGAGTTCGCCAAGGTGGCGGCTCAGCGCGGTGAGCGCGTTCGCGCTGAAACGTGGCGGCTCCATGTGAGCGCGTTGAAGGCCGCGATCGAGCGGGACGGGTGGGATGGAGAATGGTACCGCCGCGCGTACTTCGATGATGGGACGCCGCTTGGTTCCGCTGCAGACCCGGAATGCCGCATCGATTCCATTGCTCAGTCCTGGGGGATAATCAGCGGCGCCGCAGATCCTGACCGCGGCGCACGCGCCATGGCCGCGGTAGAACGGCATCTTGTAAACCGAGAGGACGGGCTGATCCGTCTGTTGGCACCGCCTTTTGATCAGATGACGAGGGATCCCGGCTACATCAAAGGATACGTCCCAGGCATTCGTGAAAACGGCGGACAATACACCCATGCGGCCGTGTGGACTGTGCTGGCGTTCGCGGCGCTGAGTGAGGGGAACAAGGCCGGTGAGTTGTTCCGCATGTTAAATCCTGTTCATCGGATCTCTTCGCGAGCGAACGTTCAGCGCTACAAAGTCGAGCCTTACGTGGTAGCCGGTGACGTGTACGCGGAGCCGCCGCATGTTGGGCGTGGGGGATGGACTTGGTACAGCGGCGCGGCTGGTTGGCTTTACCGTGCCGGTATGGAATGGATGCTCGGTTTCCGCTTGCGCGGTGCCACGCTCTCCATTGACCCTTGTAGTCCCCGCCAATGGCCGGGGTACTCGATTCGTTTCCGGTATCATTCGGCGGTCTATAATATCGCGGTGGAAAATCCGCGCTTTGTGAGCCGCGGCGTGACGCTGGCGGAACTTGATGGCAAGCCATTGATCAGTCGGAACAATATCCCGCTCGTCAAAGACGGTGAGCACCAGATTCGCATTGTGCTTGGTTGATACGGGTAGGTGGGATAATCACCAATCTTATGTTGTAGGGCAACCTAAAAGGAGGGAATGATGATTGAAGAAAAGAATAAGACGACGAAGTGGGAATTACCCGGAGTCCCGGCCGGGGGATTACGAAAGGTAGGGCAGATCAGAGGGACAAATACCCTCATCTTACATGCCGGCCAAAATGGGATGCTTGTGGCTCTGGAATTACTGTCCACGCATACTCCCGGTGCGCCTGTGGTCGATGATCGAAACGAGTTCATCGGTTTCATCAGCGAATTTGATGTCCTCCGCGCGTTGGAAGCCGGGAAGGATCTTTCTACTCTGATGGCGGAAGATATCATGGTTCACCAGCGAATCGCTGTCACGGCTGAGACTACGATCGAAGAAGCCGTCAAGACGATGGAGGAGGGGCACCTGCATAATCTCCCTGTGAAGAAGGATGGGAGGGTTGCCTACTCTGTGACGCGGCATGATCTCCTGCGAGCCTGGATCGGCATCGGCACTTCGGGCGAAGATTGAGAAGAGCCGTCTTCGCTTTGGGGGGAGGGCAATGGAACGGGAGTGCTCAGCGTCCCTTTAGAACGCTAGGTCTGAGAGTAAGGCATGGCAGAAAGTTGGCCGTAAGGAGGATGATACTGTGAAGGATCGTTCGTAGGCACAGGGGAACCGGTGTTCTTCGCAAACTGAGCAATTTTGATCAGACCGCGAATCGTGCGTAGGGTA
>JAICUC010000266.1 GCA_025936075.1 Nitrospira sp.
ATTCGATTGATCGCGGCATATCTTGCTGAGCGCCTTGCCGCTTCGAATGACACTAACGTACGCATACGGTAGACCCACCATCCGGGTTATTAGTTTGCCCGAGCCGATGAAATATTGAGTAAACTCGAACGGCACTACGCAGCGGCGTGTGCCACCTTTCAGCAAACACTCACCAAAGGGAGAATGGCGGCATGATGGTGAACGAACGGCAGCCGACGGCCTTGATCATCGACGATGATAGCGTCGTGCGATTGCTGGCCCGTGAAGTGCTCGAACAATCGGGGTGGATGGTCGATGAGGCTGAAAATGGGCGCATTGGGCTCGAGGCCTTTGTCCGCCGACGTCCTGATTTGGTGTTGCTGGACATCGTGATGCCGGAAAGGGATGGATTTACAGTCTGCACCGAGCTGCGACGATTGCCGGAAGGCATGCACATCCCGGTGCTGATTATGACGGGACTGGAAGACTATCAGTCGATTACGCAGGCCTATGATGCCGGAGCCACCGATTTCATCGTCAAGCCGATCAATGGCCTCTTGCTTGGGCATCGAGTGCGGTACATGCTCCGAGCCAGCCAGGCTATGCGAGACCTGCGAGAGAGCCAGGGTAAATTGATGCAGGCCCGCGACGCCGCTCTTGAAGGCGCCCGCTTGAAGTCTGAGTTTCTAGCGACGATCAGCCACGAGATTCGAACGCCGATGAACGGTATCATCGGGATGGATGAATTGCTGCTCGATACGGCTCTCACACCGGAGCAACGAGAGTATGCAGAGGCGATCAAGCTTTCGGCCGAATCTTTGCTGGAAATCGTGAACGACATGCTAGATTTTTCCAACCTGGATGCCGGGCGGGCCACGCTGAGCCGAGAGGGGTTCTTGTTGAGTCGGGTTGTCGATCAGCAGATGGCGCTGTATCGAGATCGAGCCAGAGAGAAAGGCATCCTGTTGCGTCACGACACCGCATGGACCGTGCCGGCGGAACTCTGGGGCGACCCGGCTCGCCTTGGCCGTCTTCTGTCCGTCTTACTCGGCAACGCCGTGAAATTTACGGAACGCGGGGAGGTCCATCTGTTAATTGAGCCCACACCTCGGCCGATAGGGGCCAAGCCCGATGCGGTGCCCGACGTGAGTCAAATCCGATTTTCCGTGATTGATACGGGGATAGGGATCGATACGGCGGATGCCCACCGGGTGTTTCAGCCGTTCGTTCAAGCAGACGGGTCATATCAACGCAAGTATGGAGGGGCTGGTCTCGGATTGGCGCTCGCCAAGCAGTTGGTCGAGCTAATGGGTGGGACTATCGATCTCGAAAGCCAACCATGTAAGGGCAGTCGCTTCTGGTTTGACCTCCCACTGACACGCGTGGGGTGACTCTCACCGGGAACCAATTGAGCCTGGTTGTGCCCTGGTCTATGTGAAGGAAATAGTCAGTCAGGCCGTTATTGCCAAAACGCTTGAGAAGCTCGGTTATCGCGGGCGGACCACCACCATGGCGCGCCGACAAATTGCTGGTTTGCACCCATGCGACCTTTCAATTCGCCGTCGCCAAGTTCAGGATCGAAAAGTTCGACGATCGCCTGGTGGGGGTGGACGACCTTCATCACGTTTCAGCGGACGACATGAAAGAACTTGGTCGCCACCTCGGCCAGCCCATTGCCCGCCAGAAGGCACATATTGTCGCTATGGCAGGTTCATATTTTCGTGGCGATGCGGAGGCTGTTCTAGCCCCACATGACTAGGCTATTTGTGTGAGCCCGCTCATACAATCGACTTCCTCCATTCGTCGGGCGACATCTTGCATGTGGGCAGCGGTATAATCATTGCGAAGTAATCGATGAAGATCTTTCCGGTTCGTTTAGTCTTGGTCATGGTCGCGACATAGGTCTGAGGCACGGCAGCGGCTCGCCGAAGTTCTGCGAATGTTTTCGGTGGCAGCAGCATGCTTCCATTATATGTTCCATTGGTACTACGTTAACGCTCGCCCAGCGTCCACACTCAGTCCCGCATGGGCAAGGCCGCGCAGACTGAACCTATCCTCACAGCTATTGCGAACCCGCACACTTCCATTCTGGACCATGTCATCGGCGGCAACTGCTGAGACGCCCCGGCTACGAAGTGGACATGGAGAAGATCCTTACAGCCTGCGCCAAGCACGGCGTCGCCATCGAGCTCAATGCCATCTCGTGGCGGCTCGATTTGGACTGGCGCTGGTGCGAACGCGGTCTTGACCTGGGGTGTCTGTTCAGCATCGATCCCGACGCCCATTCGACGGACGAGATCGACAATGTCGGGTGGGGCGTACTGATGGCCCGCAAGGGCGCAATCTCCTTCGCCCGCTGCTCTGCTTCTTTCTGCGTAGGATGAACGGAACTAGATCGTCCCGCCCTGGTTTTCTTCACAGCCCAGCCCTCCTCATGCCTCACGACGAAGCGATCATTGTTTGCCATCGAGACTCCTTCGGTTGAGTGATACCAAAAAGAAAGCTCCGTCCTCTTTCAAGGCCGGAGCTTAGTGAACCGGGCAATTTTTATATTTTGTCCTGATAGCGTTTCCGCCACTCGTTCAAAATATTTCCACTGCCCCGTTCGATTGTTACAGTATCGAATACCTATCTTGGCCGGTACTCGGAAAAGCCCTAAGCGAAGGCTTTTGAATAAAAGAGGGGAGAGGGGTCTATTGCCTCTCCCCCCGCGGCGGCTAGGCCGCTTTAGTTCCCATGCTGGCGCAGGAGTCTGAACAGCGGCGGCACATATCGGCGCACTGTTTCAGAAGCTGATTTCCTTCCGCCACCTTCTCACAGCTCTCGGCGCACAGCCGACAGGCATCGGCGCACACCCTGCACACGCGGTCGTGGATGACCGAGTCGCGGGTCAGGTAATCCGCCGTGACCATGCACATCTGCGCACAGTCGATGAAGAGCTTGATGTGGTCGGGTGCCGCATGGCTCCCATCCAGCTTTAAGCATTCCGCGATGGTTTTATTACACAGCGCATGGCACTCATGGCAGAGCTTAATGCAGCTCTCCATATCGGCGTTGGAATGATGGGTTCCTTCCTTGTTAGCCGCGTTATGCATGGAGGCATGGCCTGAGTCAGGCGTCGCCCCATACACCCTTGACTCTATCATCAATGCCGCGCCAGCGGCGAGTAGTGACGCCCCGGTAGACACAAATGTTCTCCTGCTCATCGCATCATTAGATGACATAACTCCCCCTTTCATGGCTTCTGCCACGTCAATAACGCGCATGGACTTTTCGGCAACTCGAAAGTCAGGAGACGGGTATCAAATTCTCAAAACTGTCGTGGGGATTGAGATATGAATCCCACTGTTTTGAATGGCTGGTAGCGTGTGGGAAAGGTAGTTCGTACATTCAATGGTGAGTGGAGTAGAAGATAAGGCTCCGGCAAGCGGAGTGATGGAATGGCTTTGGTCGGAAACCTGCTTGGAATGGGGGCCGATTTCTAGGAATGCATCGCAGGTTTGTCGCGGAGATTCGTCAGTGGTCGGGGAGCAATCCCTATTAGAGGAAGTCTGGAGCGGCAGGACGCAGGCATAAGCGTTGAAAGTTAAAATGAGCAGAAGAAACACGAGGGAGCTACTCAGGCGCGACATAGGAAAATGCTACGCCGCATCTCTTCTCGTGTCAATCAGAGGTGAAAAGAAAAGGGGCGGCGGTCTATTGCGCTAGAAGAATCTCTTCCCACCGCGTGGTGTAGCGGGGGCTGCAAAAAGCCGTTCGCATTGCCCATTGTGGCTTCATGCCGCCCAGATCGCCGAAATGGATGGTGCGTGCTCCATATTCTGAATTGATCCCATCGATCGCTTTCATCAGGCGGGACTCTCTTTGCCGGTCGCGGTCATCGAACAGATCATGGCGGGTACTTTCCGTTGGAACCAGATCCGTCAACATAACGCCGCATTTCTGGTAGGCGTGACCGGCGCGGTAAATCTTCTCAAGGATCGCTGTGCCCGCCTGTATGAGATCCGGCGTGGAGTCGGTCGGAAAGAGCAGTTTCTTCGTCATCGCTCACCCGCCCGTCCTACGAACTGTAGCAATGCCTGCCGGATTGCGTCCCGATCGGTGAGCTGCCTGCCGAACGAACGCGAGGCAGTAATGCCCTTTTGCGGCGGAGGGGTCAGCTCAAGATCAAGGCAGGCTTCGCCATTCAGTTCTGACACAATCCGTTCTCCCACAACCGTCATCCGGGCGCGGGATTGCCTTCGGGTCTGGGCTATTCACCAGATGGCTCACCGGATAGGCGTGCAGCTCTTCGCTGGGACTAAGCGATGGGGTTGAGCGCTTTTTGTTCTTCTCTGGCCGCTGTATATACCTCTCGCGCTGCATCGGCATTCATCAGCGCAATGCCTAACCCCACAATTAGATCCGGCCAGGCCGAGACGGTGTAGATAGTGAAGAATCCCGCCGCGATAATCGCCATGTTGGCGAAGGCATCGTTGCGGGCGGAGAGAAATGCCGCGCGGGTTAAGCTTCCTGCATCGTGACGGTATTTGGTGAGCAGGAGCGCGCAGGATAGATTGACGACTAAGGCACCGCCTCCGGTGAGGGAGAGTAGAATCGCTTCGGGCGGGACGGGCAGAGAAAATTTCTGCCAGGCCATCCACAGCGTGGCCAGACCCGGAATCAACAGGATGCCCGCCAGCATTTTACCCACGAGTGCGCGGCGAGCCAGTGTCCAGCCCAACGCGACGGCAATGAGGAAATTCACCGAGGCATCTTCCAGAAAATCGATGCTGTCGGCAAGCAATGATACCGAGCCAATGATTTCGGCCACGGTGAACTCGGTGCCAAAATACGTCAGATTCAGAATGGCAACGATCAGCACTGCCCGCCGTAAATCCTCCTCACTTGTCGTCATCACTCCCTCGCTACTTTCCCTCGTGCCTAAACAGGGTAATGGCGGTTATCCTGTTTCAGTGCAATTACTTTTGAGTCACTGTAGCTGCTTTCTTTTACTTCTTGCTAAAAAACAGATGGAGGAGGGCGTCTCTGTCGGGAGGGACAAGAGACGCACGACCCCGGTGGGCAGCCAAGGTATCCTCCATCCGGCGGCTGAATATAAATATTCAGCCGCTTCTCTCAACTCGCCTAGACAATGCAACAGCCCCATAGTC
>JAICUC010000371.1 GCA_025936075.1 Nitrospira sp.
AGTCTTGAATTGGGCAGGAGTGGCTGCTGTCGCGACTCAGAGTTCCTGGACCCTGCTTTTGAGCGGGATCGTTCTGCTGATGATCCACTTGGTGATGCGACGCACTGTGCGGATGTCTTGACCCCCACAAAGGGCTCGCTGATCGTGGCCTATCTCGCACCATAAGGGACAATATGAAGACCACATCACGGACGCATATGTTGAAGCGTGCCGATTTCTTTGAATGATTAGACCGGGGTCGGCAGAGAGGGAGTTGGGAGCCATGAGCCATTTGCATGGATTGGATGCATAGCCAATCACACTCGTTGCTCCCGGAGTGCCGATAAAATGGTTAATTCAGTCGCTCTAAAGAGGAAAGGAGGCTCCCTATCTTATGGTACACATACGATCGACATTCAATCTGGGTGCTTTCCTCAATAGAGCTGGCAAGAAGGCCGATAAGGGCACGAGGATGTTCACTTCCCTCAAGAAGCATATTCTCTTCTCACAAGGGGATGCGACGGAAGCGGTGTTTTATATCCAGGCGGGCAAAGTGAAAATGACCGTGGTCTCAGAACAAGGCAAAGAAGCCGTCGTGGCGATTCTAGAGTCAGGCAGTTTCTTAGGAGAATCCTGCCTGGTGGGCCAGACGGTCCGTACGGCGACCGCGACCACCCTGGAAGACTCCCGCATTCTCCGTATCGAGAAAGTCGCCATGCTTCAGATGCTTCAGAAGCAGCCCCGATTCGCCGAAGCATTTATGTCCTATTTATTGGTACATTCAATCCGAGTCCAAGAGGATTTGGTGGATCAATTGTTTAATTCCAGCGAGAAGCGACTGGCGCGGGCGCTGTTGTTGTTGGCCCACTTTGGGAAGGAGAGCAAGCCGGAGACGGTCATTGCGAAAATCAGTCAGGAAACGTTGGCCGAAATGATCGGCACGACCCGCTCGCGCGTCAGTTTCTTTATGAATAAGTTTCGCAAGCTGGGATTTATTGATTACAAAGGTGGGCTGCGCGGCAATGGCGGTCTCCACGTGCATAGCTCCCTCCTCAATGTCGTGCTCCACGACTAGCATTTCCAATCTGCTTTCTCTTCGTTGATTCTGGCAAGCAAGACCAGGTCGCATCCGGCCTCCCTACCATTGTGTCCTCATCCTACTGAGCAATTGTGAACGGACGACCGCCGACCACTTCATTACGTGTCCATAGACGCGGCTCATCGGCAGGCGCATCGCAAAGTTGACGAGGTCGCAGCTCAGTCAGTCCGATCCAGTAAGGCGAGCAGGGCGCTAGGCGTTTTTTTGCTCGTGGGCAACGTCGCGTGCATGTCCCATCCATTTCCTAAAAGTGAGCACTATTGACCAGACTGTCAAAAGTTGACTAGGCATAATTGTACTGAATGCCTCTTGGCTTCCATGAAGAAGCCAGGAGGCTGGATAGCCAAGGCACGATCCAGCGTTATCCCAGCCAACAGGCTGCGTACAGCTATATGAATAATTTGAACCATTCCACATTGGGAGGCCGGTATGCTCGTCTATCTGATCCACGTTCGCGATCCACAATTCTATGCCCTGCCGGCCAAAACGCGTGCCGCGAACGGCAATATTCGCGTGATGGGCTTTCCTCCCATCGGCATCATGTCGCTATCATCCGTCATCAAGCAGGCAGGTCACGAATGTGTGATGTTCGATCAGGCAAATCCCGACACCCCGAACCGGGCCATCATCGACCGGATCAATCGAGAACAACCAGCGCTCGTCGGCCTGAGTTTTCTTAGTACCACCAGCTATCCCTATGCCAAGATGCTGGCACGGGAGATTCGGGTGACTAATAAGGATGTGAAGCTCGCGTTTGGCGGAGTATTTGCGAGCCTGAATGCCTCTTTGGTGAAATTACAGTGTCCCGAAGTTGATTTCGTATGTCGTGGCGATGGCGAACAGCTGCTGCTCGATCTGCTGGCGAACTTGGAGAACCCCCAAGATGTCGCAAGCCTGACGTGGATGAAAAATGGGCAGATAGTCCAAAATCCCAACCGCGCCATGGAGCGGCACCTAGATCAGTGGCCCTTTCCGGATCGCGAGACTCTGAAACTCGACTATGTCGAGTCCATGCCATTAGATGTACCCGTGGTTCTCTCAATGAGACGGTTCACGACCATGCAAACCTCTCGAGGGTGCCCCTGGCCCTGTATTTTTTGCGACATTCCGATCTTCAACGAAGGGAAATGGCGAGCCCGTAGTCCACAGCATGTGGTCGCGGAACTCAAGTATCTCGAAGAACTGGGCTATGAGTCCGTCGGTTTTGTCGACGATCACTTCCTGCTTCAGCCCAAGCGAATCGAGGCGATTTGCAAGGGGATCATGGAAGCAAAGCTTTCGATCCGGTGGGGCATCGAGGGGCGTGTGGATTCGGTCGCCCAACATCTGTTTCCGGCCATGGCGAAGGCCAATTGTGGCGCCATGATGTTCGGCATCGAGAGCGGCAGCCAGAAGATTCTCGATCGGCTGAAGAAGGAACAGACGCTGGACCAGGTCACCACCGCCGTCAAGAATGCGAAAAAGGCCGGGGTTGAGATCGTGCACGGATTTTTCACGGTGGGCAATCCTGACGAGACGATTGAGGATATGGAGGCCACCTTCGACTTCGCATCAGCCCTTCCCCTCGATACCTTCGGGTTCAACCGGCTCTGTGTCTATCGGGGTACACCCCTGTGGCAGGAGTACGTCAAACGCGGGTTGGTCAACGAAACCACGGATTGGTACAAATATTTTAAATGTTCAGAAATCGATCCAACCTGTCTCTCGGGAGAAACGATCAACCGTGTGCGACAGGCAGGGATTAAAAAGCTCTTTCTCTATAAGCTTATCCATTACCCCCGCCAGACCTTTCAGCTCCTCCGTCGCTTCTTTCGGTATATGCCGGTGCGAGACGTGGCCTATCTTCTCCTCAAGCCCTTCATGGGTCAGAAGAAAGGCGCCACCAAAGCCGAAGCGGTGTCGCGCTTGGTCGAGCATGCCGACATGAAGGATGCGGCGGCACAGCTGACTCAGGTGGCGGATGACCTACTTCACGATGTGTTTGAGGCCTCGCGTCTTGAACGCCTGCGGATCCAACAAGCCGCTGAAGGGTCGCGTGAACTACCGATGGTCCAAACCAGGTAAGACACAGGCGGATCATTCCCCGGAGGTTCTGTCGGTACTTCTCGGCTTTTGGAATCCGTTCTCGCCAGGTGAAGGCAAAGTTTCTCCAGTATGTGACTTATGGAGACCATTGGATCAATTAGATAGGCTACTTGCAAATCTTCAAACGATACCGTTCCTACCATAAATAACGCTTGACTCTGATGCCTAATGCGCCCAGGGTGATGCTATGACGTATTGAGCCACGCCGACCGTCCTATCCTCGCGCGTCACTCTC
>JAICUC010000239.1 GCA_025936075.1 Nitrospira sp.
GCAGGTAAAAGAGAGAGATGCGCTTCGCAGCGCGGTTGCCGCCGCACTGCCAGAGTACATGGTCCCTCGAAGGTTTCATTGCATAGGTAGATTACCCAGAAATGTGAATGACAAATTCGATCGTAAAGCTCTGCTCAAGTCGTTGGAGGTGAGCGCATGAGCCATCTCAGTCCGGCAGATGTTCGAAGCTTCCTGAAAGACTACCTGGCGAAGAAGTACTCATCCAATGGGCACGGAGGATTGGAGGACTTGCGCGACGATTGTGATCTCCTGGATTCTGGCATGATCGACGACTCCATCGGATTTCTGGACCTCCTCCTGGCGATTCAGGAATTTGCTGGACGGGAAATCGATTTTGACACTCTGGATGCCGAGGCGATGTCCATCGTGGGGCCTCTGTGCAGGTTCGTATCAGAGCAGACGACTAAAGACAACCTGAACGCAGCGGAGAGCTTTGATTCACTGCCACAGAATTAACTCTCACGTCATGATTTCTGACTTAATATCTGCTGACACTCGTACTTTTCGTGGCGACTTTGGCGAACTGGCCTCGATAATGCGCGAGTCCTGGGCGGACAACGCGAACCAATCTCTGCTATATAGCCAACATTTCCTTCGCTCGGCGTTCGAGTATCCGGGAAGCAGTTTCGATATGGCTCCTGCGATTTACGGCGATGCGGGCTTGTTGGGCTTCGTGGCAGGTTTCCCCCGTTCCGCTCGCTGGGATGGCGGCTCCGCCAGGATCGCGCTGAATAGTTTCATGACTGCGTCTAAGTCCGTGAAGGGTACGGGGGTCGGCCTTACGCTGTGGACGTCGCTAATCGAGAGATGTCGTGACGAAGGGTACGATGGGACTATAAATTTCTGCGTAGAAGGCGACGAAATGAATCGCATGATGCCAGCTCTTTCCCGCCTTCTCAAGCTGAATACACAACGAATCTTCACGGTGGAATACCTCACGCGCCTGTTGCGTCCGTTGCCGCCCGTAGCGAAACCTGAGATTTCCGAAGCAGATGTTGACCTATTCATCGAACTCGCTTCTGCACTACCAGATGATCTGCGGTTAGTGCGTGTATGGACACGAGCAGAAGCTGAATGGCAATGTCGTACTCGGGCTGGGGCAATCACTGTTTCCACTCGAGCGGACGGGCGACGCGGCATCATGACAGGGTATCTTGTCCAGGTTGCTTCCACCCCTAGCACGACCGTGGTGCTGCTCGAAGACTTATTGTGGGGTGATCTGGAACCGTTGCAAAGGATTGAACTGGTCGAGCGATTCATTCGAGTCGCCGCGACCCAGGGCGCACGTGTGGCCTCATGTCCTGTGCTCGGTTACGCGCAAGTTGACACGCTCAAGACCGCCCGATTCCGTGCGTCAAAGAGGGTCCTCCAGACCTACCTCACATTTTGGAACGGATTTCAACCCGCACCTGTACCAGCGATTTATATGGATGTCCTGTAAATCTCGGTTGATCTGTTTGGTGACAGCAAACAGCTATTTATACCTTACGGATACCGCGAAAGCGAATATGAATTCGAAGCCTTTAGTCAGCATTGTTACTCCGGTTTACAACAACGCCGAGTATCTCCCTGAGTGCATTGAAAGCGTTCTGGCACAAACTTACAGCAATTGGGACTACACGATCGTTAATAATTGCAGCACAGACGGTACGGGTGAGATCGCGAGCCGCTATGCTGCAAAAGACCAACGGATTCGGGTTCACAATAATAAAGAGTTTTTGCGCGCAGTTCCCAACCACAATCACGCTCTCCGTCAGATTTCGTCCGACAGCGAATATTGCAAGATTGTGTTCGGCGACGATTGGATGTTTCCTCATTGCCTGGAAGAGATGGTCGCCGTTGGCGAGGAGCACCCAACTGTAGGGATCGTCGGAGCGTATTCTCTTGAAGAAGACAGAGTTGCCTGGATGGGCTTGCCGTATCCTAGTCGGCTAGTTCGTGGTCGAGATATCTGTCGCCGTTTATTCTTGGAAGACCTTTACGTATTCGGAACATCAACCTCCGTACTTTATCGTTCGGATCTTGTGAGACGCCACAATCCCTTTTACAACGAGGCAAATTTCCATGCCGATAGAGAGGCATGCGTCGCTCTTTTGAGGGAATGCGATTTTGGCTTTGTCCACCAGATTCTCACTTTCAAGAGATTGGCGGCAGACTCGCTCACAATGACCGTTGCCTGGGACCTTATGAGCCATTTTGGCAACATGCTCTCTACACTAGTCGCGTACGGGCCAGATTATCTGAGCCAAAAGGAGCTTGAGCAAAGTGTGGAGAGGCTCTTAGGCGAATACTACAATTTTCTCGCCGTAAGCGTGATGCGCGGTCGCCGCGACAAGAGATTTTGGGAGTACCAGAAAGGGAAGCTCAACGAGACCGTCGGGTTCAGCCGCGCTCGGCTCGAAAAAGCAATATTAAGCAGAACCTGCCGAGCCGTGCTCAACCCCTACGAGACGGTTAGTAAACTGCTCAAGAGCCGGAAGCACGCGGCGCATGATAGTACTCAGTGCGAACGCCGAATGCCCGCCAGTATTAGCACTCCGTAATAGCATCATGACTCAAGCCTTTGTCACACTAGATAGCGCGTCGTCTCCATGTTCGGACTCCGAACATAGGCTGCGGCGGAGTGAATTCCCGGGACATAAGGCCAGCAGCCGGGTCAAGATCGCGCTTTTCGGGCACTTTGGTGTCGGCAACTTCGGCAATGAGACGACCTTGCAAGCCCTGTTGTGCAACCTTCGCCGGTTCATGCCCGATGCTCTGATTTCAGGTATCTCAACCGCACCTGAGATTGTGACCGCAAGGTATGGAATCTCAGCTGTGCCGATCAGCGGTGTGATCGTCACACAGTGGAAGCTTAGGAATCCAGTCTTCCGGCTGGCCCGTAAACTCTTGATCGGAGTCACCAGCGAACTCTATCGCTGGCTCAAGGGCATCAAGACGCTCTGGAACCAACATATGCTGGTGGTCGTTGGGACCGGACTCCTGACCGACGCCTTTGGGCTCGGAGCCTGGGGTCCTTACAGCGTCTTCAAATGGTCGCTCATTGCAAGGCTATGCGGGTGTCGCCTGATGTTTGTCAGCGTTGGAGCTGGACCGTTGAACACTCGCCGGGGTAGGTTCTTTGTCAAATTAGCGCTGGCGCTTGCCAATTATCGTTCTTACCGCGATGACGCGTCTCGGGAATATCTTAGAAAGGTCGGTTTTGAGCGCAGAGGCGACGCTGTATATCCGGATTTAGCCTTCAGCCTGCCCGTACGTTTGCAAAAGCGCCAACGTGAAGAAACGCGTCGGCCGGTGGTAGGCCTGGGACTAATGTTGTACTCAGCCATGTACGGAGTCGAGAAGACGACCGAGGATCATTACGAATCCTACATCCGAACCCTGGTGTTGTTTGTTGAATGGCTCTTAAAGCGCCAATACGACGTGCGGCTTCTAATTGGAGATCTCAGCGATATCGAGGCTGTGCAAAGGTTCGAGAGCTTGCTCGAGGAGCAATTGTCGACGGATGACGTCCGCAGGGTCAAGGCCGAGCCCATCGGAAGTGCCGACGAACTTCTATTGCAACTCGATGCGACAGACCTGGTAGTTGCCACCCGTTTTCACAACGCATTACTCGCCTTATATCTGGACAAGCCCACCATTGCTATTTCCTTTCACCATAAGTGTTCTTCGTTGATGAAGCAGATGGGCGTATCGGAATACTATCAGGACATCAATCATCTGAGCATTGAGACCTTGATTGAGCAGTTCTGTGATCTAGAAAAGAACGCATCGAAGCTCCGGGTGCACATCAAACGCAAAGCTGACGAGTGTCGCACAGCTTTAGATGACCAGTACACCCTAATTTTAAGAGAATTTCTCACCGAAACAGGCAAGACTATTCAGAAAGGCCTGTGACAGTTTAATGAAGGATCTGAAGGAAAAGACCGTTCGCGGCGGTGCGGCAAGGCTCTGCGCTCAGGGCGTAGACTTTGCACTGAGGCTAGTTTCACTCATGATGTTGGCCCGTTTGCTCGGGCCCAAGGAGTTCGGCCTGGTCGGAATGGTCACGGCTTTTACTGGAGTGTTGCTTCTGTTTCGAGATTTTGGGCTGTCGGCGGCCGCTATCCAACGTCCGACAGTTACAGAAGAGCAGATTTCGACGTTATTTTGGGTCAACATCGCCGTAGGTGTGGGGCTGACACTCTTCACCGTTGCCATGGCGCCGTTTATCAGCGCTTTCTATCATGAGCCTCGTCTGCTCAAGGTAGCAGCAGCTCTGGGCTTCAGCTTCACTTTGAATGCGGTGGGAATTCAACACGGTGTACAACTGCAACGGCAGATGCGCTTTACTGCCCTCGCCATAATAAGCATTACTGGTCTAATTCTAAGCACCGGGCTCGCCATCGGTGGGGCGCTGGCTGGTTACGGATACTGGGCTCTGGTGGGCATGACACTTACTCAGCCACTGTTCAATACCATTGGAGTATGGTTCGCTACAGGTTGGATTCCAGGACCGCCGCGAAGACGAGTGGGCCTCCGATCCATGATGCACTTTGGCGGCACTGTCACCGTCAATGGTCTGATCGTTTACATTGGCAGCAACTTTGAGAAGGTTCTGCTGGGCCGATTCTGGGGCGCCGATGCGCTGGGCCTTTACGGAAGGGCGTATCAGCTCATCAATATTCCGACTGCAAATTTGAATTCGGCCGTTGGAGAGGTAGCGTTCTCGGCGCTGTCCCGAGTTCAAGATGATCCACTGCGCCTCAAAAGTTACTTTCTTAAGGGCTACTCTCTCGTGCTAGCGATGACTATGCCGATCACGGTTGCGTGTGGCCTTTTCGCCGATGACATGATTCTCGTGTTCCTCGGACCAAAGTGGAAAGATGCGGGTGTTATATTTCGATTGCTTGCTCCGACCATCCTAGTATTCGCCATCGCAAATCCTTTGTCATGGTTGATCATGTCACTAGGACTGGTTCGACGATCCTTGAAAATGGGGCTCGTGATCGCACCTATCATGGTTGCGAGCTACGCCATCGGACTGCCCTATGGGCCGAAGGGCGTAGCATTCGCGTATTCAGCGGTAATGATTTTGTGGGTGATTCCAGTCATCGCCTGGTCCGTACACGGAACCCTTATCTCGCTATTTGATGTATTGCGGATCGCCAGCCGGCCATTCGTGGCAAGCCTCATCGCTGCAGTAGTCGCATTCGTCATACGATCATCTTACGGCCATGTCTTGCCTCCTCTACCGAGATTGACATTGGAAATCGCCGTTCTGCTCGCCACTTTTACGGGCATTCTCTTGTTTGCGACCGGCCAAAAAGCTCTTTACATAGATCTATTCAGGTCACTCTTACAGCGCTCGCCAGTTAAGGAGAAGAGTTTGGCCTCCGTCTAGACGGCTGCCGCTACTTGGACACATTTTATGAATCAGTCTGCATTAGTAAGGTTGTCGAAAGCAGCCGGTCTGAGGAGATGGATCGGCAGGCCCTTTCTGTCTGCGAATGAATGGGTCTGGTGTCGACTGCCGACTGATATACGAGCGACTCGTGCGATGCGCCTTTATGGATCGTTCTTACATTCACTAGTTAAGATACGCTCATCGCGCCGACAGTTTCATGGAACGTTTTTTTTTCGAAATCGGCCGGAACTGGAAATGATCC
>JAICUC010000290.1 GCA_025936075.1 Nitrospira sp.
CCAACATCCGGACGTTGTCAACATATTTGCTTTGTGGGAATCGATGCCGTTCCAATACGACTATCAATGACAAACCGTCTGTGCTTGACGAATCGTCGTTGCTCTGTGATCATCGCTCACATTCTACCAGAGATTGAACCACTCGCTCATTATTTCTAAATCCCAACATGGTGTACGCATGAATGAATGGGGCCCAACGCTCGCAGTGATACTGGGAATCGTCGAAGGACTCACTGAGTTCCTGCCCGTCTCATCCACGGGACATCTTATCCTGGTAGGCCATGCCCTCGGCTTCACCGGAGACGTCGCCGCCAATGCGGAAATCTCCATCCAGCTGGGTGCGATTCTTGCGGTCATCGCCTTTGAACGGGAGAAAATCTGGCGCCTTCTGTCAGGCGCCTGGCAGGAACAGAAAGCGTTGCGTGCAGCTTCGCCAAACCAGCCTCATGCCGCATGGTCCGACTGCGCCAAGGCCTCCATGCGCAGCCATCCCAACGTATGGTTCTTGCTGGGGCTCGGAATCGCCTTTCTGCCCGCGGCCATACTCGGCCTGTTGGCTCATGGGTGGATCAAATCGTATTTGTTCACTCCCCCAACAGTGGCGGCGACTTCGATCCTCGGAGGGATCATCATCCTCATCGTTGAAGCCACGAAACGAACCAGCCATACGATGAGCCTGGATCAGGTGTCGACGGCCCATGCCTTCTGGATCGGCCTGGCACAATGCGCCTCTCTGATTCCCGGTATGTCCCGCTCCGGCTCAACCATCATCGGAGGCCTGCTCGCCGGTCTCGATCGAAAAGTGGCTACGGAATATTCTTTTTTTCTCGCACTCCCGACCATCGTCGCAGCCACAGTCTATGAAACGTGGAAGGCGCGGGGCGCGTTTACCGACCAGGATTTTTTGGCGCTTGGCCTCGGCATGCTCGTCTCATTCCTGGTGGCCTGGGCCGTGATCGCCGCTTTTTTGACCTATGTCCAACGGCACACCTTGCGTGTCTTTGCGTACTATCGTATTATTCTCGGGATTTTGGTCATCTTGGTCGTCCGCTGAAAGGAGTTGTTCATGTCTTCCGATACGCTTCATGTCTACGATACGTGGGTCAACGGCAAGAGCGGTCGCATTCACTTCGATGTCATGACGACGGATGAAGCCACCGCCCTCAAACTCGCCAAGGAGTACCTGATCAGCATCGGGGAACCCACTGCGACGGTGACGACGAAAGAATGCCAATTCTGTCACAGCGAACCGCTGTTCATGTTCTCGGCGGAGCAGCAAAAACAAGCCAAAGAAAAAGGCGGATTTATCGTCCGAATGCCGGCCTAACCGATGTTTTCAGTGCTGAGTGTTGAGTTTGAGCTCAACTCAGCCCTCGCAACTCAACACGAAAGGTCCTTCCTGTATTACGGTATTACGGGACGGAAGAAGTCTCGGAAGCAGTGGGAGGATCGGTCCGCTTCTCAAAAGCAAAGTGAATGATCAAGAAGATCACTCCGACGGTGATCGCAGAATCCGCTACATTGAACGCAGGCCAGTGATAGTTTTCGACATAGATATCCAAAAAGTCGATCACTTCTCCAAACCGCAACCGATCGATAAGGTTTCCGACTGCGCCGCCGAGAATTCCCGCAACACTGACACGACCCATCCAATCCTGTTCCGGCATCCGCAACAGAATCGTGCCCAGCAGCCCAAGGGCAAAGATCGACGTCAACCCAAAGAAGACCATCCGAAATGCGTTGCTGCTTCCGGCCAAGAGACCGAATGCCGCTCCTGGATTTCGGATATACGTCAGGCTGAAAAGGTTGGGGATGACGGAGATCGATTCATGGAGCCGCATGGTTTGCATGATCTGCTGTTTGGTCAGCTGATCAAGAAAAATGATGCTGCCGGTCACCGACGCAAGCGCCAGATTGCGAAGGCCTGACGCACTCAACGGATCGCCTCCACGCATCGATCACACAGTGTTGGATGGGCGGCATCCTTGCCGACCGCTTCTCGATAGTTCCAGCACCGCTCGCACTTACGATGCGTCGACTTGGTCACGGAGACGGTGAAATCGATTGTCGCATCGGGCCGTTGTTCGACGGTCACCTGCGACACAATAAATAACGCGCCCAAGTCCGCACGTGCGACGTTCAGCCATTGACCGGTCGGCACATCGGTTGTGAGATGAACATGGGCTTCGAGCGAGGAGCCGATGACTTTCTCACGGCGCCGCTCCTCCAGCACGCCTTGCACCCGCGTACGATATTTCAGCAGCCGCTCCCATCGCTCGGCCAGCTCCGCATCGGCCCAAGCCGGATCGAGATCGGGAAACGCGGCGAGATGCACGCTCGCCGCTCCCACCCCTCCAGGTACCTGCACCGCCAATGTTTTCCAAATTTCCTCCGCCGTAAAACTCAACACCGGCGCCATGAGTTTCGCCAGAGCCACAATGATGTCGTATAGGACGGTTTGAGAGCTGCGACGCTCATGTGCATCTTTGCGGAACGTATAGAGCCGGTCTTTCAGAATGTCGAGATAGACGGCGCTGAGATCCACTGAGCAGAAATTGTTCAGGGCATGAAAAATCGTGTGAAACTCAAAGTCTTCATAGGCTCGACGCACTTTCGTGATCAGCTCCCCGAGACGCAACAACGCCCATCGGTCCAGATCCGGCAGTTTTTCATGGGGAACGCGATGTGTTGCCGGATTGAAATCGTACAGATTGCTCAGCAAGAAGCGGGACGTATTGCGGATTTTCCGATAGGCTTCGATCAGATGATTCAGGATTTCCTGTGAGATGCGGAGATCTTCACGATAGTCTTGAGCCGCCACCCAAAGCCGGAGGATTTCCGCACCGGACTGTTTGATGACGTCCTGTGGCGCGACCACATTCCCGGCCGACTTGGACATCTTTTTACCCTGCCCGTCCACGACGAAGCCATGTGTCAATACCGCCTGATAGGGCGCCCGATGATCGGTCGTGACTCCGGCCAGTAGGGCGCTATGGAACCAGCCGCGGTGTTGGTCGGAGCCTTCAAGATACAAATCAGCCAGCCACCACTTCCTCGGTTTCAGCACAACCGCGTAACTGACGCCTGATTCAAACCATACATCAAGAATGTCATGCTCTTTTTCAAACTGAATTCCTCCGCACTTTGGACATGTCGTTCCAGCAGGCAGCAAATCAAGCGCGGACCGTTCAAACCAGACGTCCGCCCCTTTGGATTCCATCAACGCTGCGACATGTTCAATCACGACAGGGTCGGCAAGGACACCATGACAGGTCTTACACGTGAACCCAGGGATCGGCACCCCCCACACCCGCTGACGCGAAAGGCACCAGTCCGGCCGGTTTTCAATCATGCCGAAAATCCGATCACGGCCATAGCTCGGAATCCATCGGACCTGTTCAATCTCCGTTAGGGTCTCCCGTCGCAAATCGTTTGTCTCCATGGATACGAACCACTGTTCGGTCGCACGAAAGATCACCGGGCTCTTGCACCGCCAACAGTGCGGATACGAATGGTTCAACGAGCCATGTCCAAGCAGACGTCCATTCGCCTGCAGATAGTCGACGATTTTTGGATTCGCCTTAAATACGTGCTGACCCGCGAATTCCTTCACGACCGGCGTGAACCGTCCAGCGTTGTCGACCGGAGCGAGGATTTCGAGACGCTCGCCGGGTGAAGCCTTGGCATTGTGCTCGAGCACCAGGAGATAGTCCTCCATACCGTGCCCTGGCGCAATGTGGACGCAGCCGGTCCCTTGCTCGAGGGTCACAAAATCACCGAGCAAAATCGGTGATAGGCCGGTGGACAACGGACGTTGCGTCTCCAACCCCTCGAACCCCTCACCACCCTTCTTCACCCCCAACACCCGATAGTCTTCGAACTTGCAAGCGTTGGCCACGCTCTCGATCAACTTCTCGGCCATAACTAAAATTTCATCTCCCACCTGCAGGAATACATAGTCAATGTCGCGATGAAGACAGACCGCTTGATTCGCCGGGAGGGTCCAGGGCGTCGTCGTCCAAATGACGACGGAAATCAATTTCGTTTCTTCCGGAAAGGAAATACCAGGGAAGGTCTTACCGAGAGCGGACGGTGAGGTGACGACCGGGAACTTCACATAGATCGATGGAGAGGTGTGGTCATCGTACTCGACCTCCGCTTCCGCCAGCGCCGTTTGATCTTGGGTGCACCAAAGGACCGGTTTGAGACCCTTGTAGACTCCGCCACGCTCAACAAATTTTCCAAACTCACGAATAATCGTGGCTTCATAGCTTGGCGTCATGGTGAGGTAAGGACGCTCCCATTCTCCCAATACTCCGAGCCGTTTGAATTCGTCTCGCTGAATATCGACGTACTTTTCGGCATAGGCACGACAGAGTTTGCGGATCGCTGAAACATCCAGGTCTTTTTTCTTTTCACCAAGCTCCTTCATCACTTGGTGTTCGATCGGCAACCCATGACAATCCCAACCAGGCACATATGGTGCCTGAAAGCCGGCCATGGTCTTCGACTTCACGATGATATCTTTCAAAATCTTGTTCAATGCGTGCCCGATATGGATACGGCCGTTGGCATACGGAGGGCCATCGTGGAGCACATACCGAGGCCGTCCATGCCCC
>JAICUC010000233.1 GCA_025936075.1 Nitrospira sp.
CTCCCGTCGTGTCGTCCCGGTTCAACGTATCGACCTGCGTGAGAATCTGAGTCAACTGTTTGGCAAATGTCTCCTTCTCGGCCGGCGTGACAGCCAATCGTGCCAACTGCGCCATCTTTTCCACATCCTGCTGCGTAATTCCCATGTGTTCTACTTCTGTTTTTCTACTTCCTTCAGCTTTGCTATTCCACAGTGACGCTTTTTGCCAAGTTCCTTGGTTGATCCACATCTGCCCCTCTCAGCACGGCAATATGATAGGCCAGAAGCTGCAGAGGAATCGTAAATAGAATCGGCGAGATCAACGAATGGGTGTCAGGAACGGTAAACACCGCGTCCGCAATCTTGCCGAGCTCCCGCTCTCCTTCTGCTACGAAGGCAATCACCGGCGCGCGGCGCGCTTTCACTTCCATGAGATTGCTGACCGTTTTGTCGTACAGTCTGTCCCGAGGCGCCAGGACGACAACCGGCATATCTTTATCGATCAGCGCGATCGGACCATGTTTCATCTCGCCCGCCGCATAGCCTTCGGCATGGATGTAGGAAATTTCTTTAAGCTTCAGCGAGCCCTCCAGTGCGATCGGATAGTTGATGCCGCGCCCCAAGAACAGAAAATTCCGTTTCTTGAAATACCGCTTGGCGATCGCCACGATTTCGGCTTCTCGCTGCAGCACACGCTCGACCAGCACCGGCAACTGTACCAACCGATCGAGCCAGGCTTTCCCATCCGCTACTTTCATCACATTACGAACTCGCGCAAAATGCAAGGCCAGGAGATACAGCGCGGTAAGTTGCGCGGTAAACGCCTTGGTGGAAGCAACTCCGATCTCCGGCCCGCAGTGCGTGTACAACACCCCATCGGACTCACGCGCCAACGTACTGCCGACGACGTTGACGATCGAGACGACGCGCGCACCTTTTTGCTTCGCCTCTCGCGCAGCAGCCAGCGTATCGGCCGTCTCACCGGATTGAGAAATCGTGATGAACAAGTCGTTTTTTCCGACCAACGGATCGCGATACCGAAACTCGCTGCCGATATCCACCTGAACCGGAGTACGAACCATCTCTTCGAGCAGATACTTTCCGACTTGACCCGCATGCCAGGACGTGCCGCAGGCGACGATCCAGATGCGCTCAACTGCCGCGAATTCTTTCGGCGTCAGGCCGATATCAGGAAGATCCGCCTCACCCGTTTCATAGGAATACCGTCCGCGCATGGTATCAAGAATGGTTTGCGGCTGTTCGTGAATCTCTTTCAGCATGAAGTGAGGATAGCCGCTTTTCTCCGCTGCCGACGCATCCCACGTAATCGTCGACGACTTACGCGAGACAGCATGGCCCTCCGCATCGGTGAGATCCACTCGGTCCTGCATGACCACCGCCACGTCTCCTTCTTCGAGATAGGTCACTTCTCGCGTGTGCGCCAGCATTGCCATCACATCGGAAGCGACGTAGGATGCGTGCTTCGTCCTCCCGACGACCAACGGGCAGCCGGACCGGGCGGCAATCAATGTTCTTGGCTCCCGCTCGGAAATCACCGCCAATGCATAACTGCCCCGTACGTCTTTTGTCGCCAGTCGCACGGCATCGGCCAGTTTGTTTTCTTTCTGCAGATACTTATCGATCAAATGGGCGACCACTTCCGTATCGGTTTCCGATTCGAATTTGTAGCCGTCTTTTTGCAGCTGATGCTTCAGCTCCTGATAGTTTTCGATAATCCCGTTGTGCACCAACACGCACCCTTTTGATCGATGCGGATGGGCGTTCTGTTCCGATGGCTTCCCATGGGTCGCCCACCGAGTATGGCCGATTCCGACCGTTCCCTTGAGTTCGTTGGTTTTGAGCGAATTTTGAAGGTTGATCAGCTTGCCCACACTCCGTCTGACGGCAATTTTTTCTTCCTGCATGACGGCGACTCCCGAGGAGTCGTACCCTCGGTACTCCAACTTCGCCAATCCTCCGATGAGAATCGGAACCGCATCTTGATTGCCGACGTATCCGATGATTCCACACATGGCTGTTGCTCCAGTAGAGAGGCTTATGGAGAGAACCACTCACTCCACTTTGATCAGCCTTTCGGCGACTTCGTGTGCCCCTTCTTCACTTTGCTTGAAGCAGGGTTGGTTTTTAGCTTCGGCTGTTCCACGGCTCGTGCCGGGTTCTTGCTCGGTGTATTGCCGGTCAGCAACATTCGTCGTTTACCGGCCCATCCGACTCGATTGATTTGCGGCACACGGGCAATCGCCAACGAATCGGCGGGTACGTCCTGCGTCACGGTCGTCCCAGCGGCAACATAGGCTCCGCGTCCTACCGTTACCGGCGCAACGAGCTGTGTGTCGCTCCCCACAGACGCGTGATCTCCGATCACTGTCTGGTGTTTGTTGACGCCGTCATAATTCACCGTGATTGTTCCGGCTCCTATATTGACGCCTTTCCCGATTCGTGCGTCGCCGAGATAGGTCAGGTGATTCGCTTTTGATCCTTCGCCGAGTTCGGCCTTTTTCATCTCGACGAAGTTACCAACCTTCGCCTTTCTTCGCACGATCGCCCCAGGCCTCAAATGCGCAAACGGTCCCAGATGCGCTTCGTCATCCACTTGTGACTCGCGCAGCACAGAGGAGTCCAAAATCTCGACGTGATTGCCGATCACACAGTCGGTGATGCGGACCCCCGAACGGATTATCGTCCCTTCACCGACTGTTGTTTTGCCTTCGAGACTCACATTTGGATACAGCACCGTATCTCTTCCGATGGTGACTGCGGCATCAACCCATACAGAGCCGGGATCTCGCATCGTGACTCCGGCTTCAAGCCAGCGCTCTCGAATCTGCTGACGGACGACCTGTTCCGCAGCCGCCAGCTGTTGTCTGGTATTGACTCCCAGCCCCTCTTCGGGATCTTGAAGGGTCACAGCCGAAACACGGCGTCCCTGTGCAACGGCCATTCGAACAATATCAGTCAGATAGTATTCATTCTGAGCGTTGTGTGGTTCCAGTTTATCGAGGGCATCGAAGAGAAATTCTCCTGATACAACATACGTCCCGACGTTGATTTCCTTCGTGGCCCGTTCTACCGGAGTGGCATCACGATCCTCGATGATCTTCAGCACGTCGGATGGAGTTATGTCATGCCCGTGATCGTCGCCGGGCTGCCGGCGGATGACTCGGCCATAGCCGCCGGGATCATCGAGCATCGCCGTCAGAATCGTCACGGTCGCGCTCTGCGCTTGATGAACCCTCACAAGTTCGCGCGCCGTCTCCTCTCTCAGTAAGGGGGTATCACCGTTTAAGATAAGATAATTGGTCGGACGCGCCTCGTCGACATGATAAAACGCCGGACGGCTTTGCATCACGGCATGACCGGTCCCGAGTTGCTCAATTTGCTCGACGATGCATACGGAATGTGATCCCGGCTTACCAGCAATACCCGATTCAATCACTTGCCGAACTTTGTCGGATTGATGACCGACCACGACCGCAATGCGATGACCTGCCAGTTGGAGCGCCACATCAACGGCGTAGAGAACCATGGGCTGCCCCGCGACATGATGCAGCACCTTTACGTGGTTGGATTTCATTCGCTTGCCCAACCCGGCCGCCATCACGATGACTCCTAGGCCGGGAATGCGTGAGACCGTCATCTGTTGATCTACCGATTGTTTCATCGAGGACTCCGGATATGAGAGGATCATAATCGAGTATAGGCCACGTGCTTATCCGATCGGCACACCGGCATCCGGCTGTTTGACCTGACTCCACTTCGAGTCCCCGCTCAGGGCCGACGCCATTGTGCCGGATGGCGTATAGAGTCCGCCGGATACAATTAGTTTCATCGCTTCCTCAATACTGATATCAACAGATGTCACTTCCCGCTCAGGCACCAATAGAAAATAACCCGATGTCGGATTGGGCGAGGTGGGCACGTAGACATGCACCAGCGCCTCCTGGCCCAATGCCGTTGTCTCGCCTTTCGTCATGCCGGTCACGAACGCAAAACAATAATGGCCGTTCTTGGGGAATTGGATCAAGACAACACGCCGATACGATCCTCGCTCCGAAAAGGACAGAATATCCATCATGGATTTCAACGTGGAATAAATCCCCCGGACGAGGGGCAGTCGGTTAAGCCAATCCTCCCAGTGCCCCACAATCTGGCGCCCGATGAAATTCGCCGCGAACAATCCGACCAAAAAGATGAGCAGCACCAGAGTGACGATCCCTAGGCCGGGGATATAATGGTCCGGCACCAATTCTGCGACGGCGTCGCCTAAGATGCCGTCTACCGCCACGAACAGGGTCTTCAGGACGAGAATGGTGCCCCAAATAGGGGTGACAAGAAGGAGTCCTGTCAGAAAATATCGTCTTAGCGCGGTCTTGAGCATGAATTACCAGCACCCAACCATAGGCAGAGTATTCAGGGGTTCATCTTACAAAGTTCCGGACAGACCCCGCAAGCGTTTTATTGTAAATTTCAAGGGGTTATGTGTTCAGCATCGATAAATTCCTTGACGGTATCGGTCTTGCTATTCGTCGAGACCTGACATAGGATCGTCCCCTGATTACGGCTGAAATGAAGATCGCCAATGGGTAGGACGTCTAGAAAATCGACAGGTATTTTCATCACGCTGGAAGGCGGTGAAGGAAGCGGAAAAACGACACAAGCTCGAAGACTCTGTGAGCGGCTGACAGCACGAGGCCTGGACGTACTGCATACCAGAGAACCGGGAGGAACGCTTCTCGCAGAACGTCTGCGGAGTATCCTACTTGACCATTCGATGGAAACGATCGCCCCGGAAACGGAAGCCTACCTCATTTTTGCGGCAAGACGCCAACATGTGGATCACGTCATCAAACCCGCACTCGCACGCGGACTAGTAGTCGTCTGTGATCGATTCTCAGACTCGACGATGGCCTATCAGGGATATGGACGGGGATTGGACCTACGAGTGTTACGCACGATGAACAACTGGGCGACCGGAAGGCTTGCTCCCCGGCTCACGTTGCTCTTCGACGTCCCTGTCAGCGTCGGACTCCGTCGACGCCGTAGTCGCGGCACGACACAAAATCGACTCGATCGAGAAACCGAACAGTTTCATCGGAAAGTCCGTGCGGGCTTTCACGCGTTGGCACGACGAGAACCTCGACGCATCATGGTGATCGATTCCACACAGCCTCTTGAATCGGTGGCACAAACCGTAGAAGAACTGGTCATGACCCGGTTCACAACCTATCCCAGACGGACATCGAGACGCCGATAGCCATGCCTTTCGCCGACATCACAGGCCACGAGCAACCCATTTCCCTACTTCGGGCGGCCTTGTGCAATGGACGCTTGGCCCATGCGTATCTCTTCTATGGCGAGCCCAAGATCGGGAAGTTGATGACCGCCGTGAGGCTGGCCCAGTCACTCAACTGCGAGCAGCCTTCGCAGGCGGAGGCTCAGGACAGCTGTGGACGTTGCCGATCCTGTCTGCAGATAGCCGCGCGAACGCACCCGGATTACTTCGTCATCGAACCCGACTCGAAAGCCGCAACACCGCAAATCAAAATCGAGCAAGTGCGGGAGATCGAACAACAGTTCGTCTATCGACCACTCGTCGGGGAACGAAAGATCTGTCTGATTGACGACGCGGACCGATTGACCATCGGTGCCGCCAACGCGCTCCTCAAGACTTTGGAAGAGCCTCCGGGCCATAGTCTCTTCATTCTGGTCACCAGCCGGCTCCATGCGCTTCCGATCACCATTCGATCACGTTGCCAAGCGCTCCGTTTCACGACGCCCGCCCGCACGCAAGTGGAAGCGGCGCTGA
>JAICUC010000026.1 GCA_025936075.1 Nitrospira sp.
ACTCGGTCATTTACCGATCATTCTTCTTGCCGGAGCGCTGGTGGGATTCAGTTTGTTTCTACCACAGCCCATACAACAGCTTTTGGAAGGGGCAGCCACAATTCTGGTGGTTCAATAGGAGAGGATGATCATGCCGGAGGCAACGCTCTGTGACGATGTGCTCAAAGTCGCGTTTCCGGCCATTCAGCAGAACGCCCCGGTCTGTGAGAAGTCTTCACATTTCGTGGTCCCCAAGGATCTTCTTCCGGCGATCACTCACTATCTCCATACCCAACCGAATTTTCGCGGCAGGCTGACGCTCTTATGGGCTTGTGATCATCGCCCCGTTCGCGACACCTACGGACTCTACTACTTGTTTACGCTAGTGGGCTCTCACCACTGGGTGGTGTTGTCCACTGAACTCATTGGCAACGATCGGCTGTTTCCTTCCATTACCCCGCACATTCATGCCGCTCATTGGTATGAGCGCGAGATTCGCGACATGTTCGGCTTGATTCCTCAAGGGCACCCGGACTTGCGACGTCTCGTCCGACACGAGCACTGGCCGAAAGGAACGCACCCCCTTCGGAAGGATTTTCCCTGGGACCGTGTGCTCGGTCGGCAGCAGGGTGAACATCACTTCCGCCATATTGAAGGGGAAGGGGTATTTATAGTACCGGTGGGACCAATCCATGCCGGGATCATAGAGTCGGGACATTTTCGGTTTTCTGTGGCCGGTGAACCGATCATGCAACTCGAGCTGCGCCATTTCTGGAAACACCGTGGTGTAGAAAAGCTGTTCGAGCAACAGACGCTGATCGACGCGTTGCCGCTGGCGGAGCGCGTGTCCGGAGATACGACGGTGGGGCACAGCCTCGCCTATTGTCAGGCGGTTGAAACGCTTCTGCATCTCGAAGTGCCTCGGCGCGCCCAGTACCTCCGCTCTCTCTTTCTGGAGCTGGAACGGCTATC
Organism: Nitrospira sp.; assembly: GCA_025936075.1. Taxonomy (GTDB): domain Bacteria; phylum Nitrospirota; class Nitrospiria; order Nitrospirales; family Nitrospiraceae; genus Nitrospira_D. The sequence continues at coordinate 952 of JAICUC010000026.1, forward strand.
CAATCATCTCGGCGACATCGGCGCCATGTGCAATGACACGGCCTATGCGCTGGCCCATGCGCATTGCGGTCGGATGAAAGAGCGGATTATGCAGCTCAATGACCGGCTGACAGGGTCACGGTTCCTTCGGGGCGCCATCCGGGTCGGGGGGGTGACGCGGGATATAGACAACGGCCGACTCACAGAGATCGTCGAGGAACTGAACCGAATCCAGCCGGACTTCTCAGAAGTGGGGGCCATCATTTTTGCGAATGCCTCCCTCACCGATCGACTAGAGACGACGGGAATTCTCCACGAGCGAACGGCGTGGGATCATGCGGTGATGGGCGTCGTGGGCCGGGCATCGGGCATGAATTGCGACCTGAGGCGTGATCGCCCATTCGCCGCGTATGACGCATTGCCCGTGAACGTGGCCCTGTATCGCTATGGTGATGTGAGGGCCAGATTGCGCGTTCGTGGCGATGAGATTCACGAATCCATTCGGCTCATTCGCGAGTTGCGCGGCAAGATCCCGGATGGTCCGATCGCCAATGAACCGAGTTGTTCACCGAACCCGGGCGACTGGACGCTATCAGCAGTTGAAGGGTGGCGAGGGGAAATTCTCTATATGGTGATGGCGGGCGAAGGCGGCCGGATTCATCGGTGCAAGGTCCGTGACCCGTCATTCGTGAATTGGCCTGCCATTCAATGGGCGGTACTGGGGAATATCATCCCGGACTTTCCACTCATCAACAAGAGCTTTAATCTCTCATACGCGGGGAATGATCTGTAGGGAGGCCGAACATGTTCCGTATCATTAAAAAAAGTCTGACGATCGGGGTCGTGACGGGCCAGTATCAAAAAGGAGGGACGCCTGCGGTGCCCGTCGTCCCGGAAGTTAAGAAGAAAGCCGGACTCTTCAAACGGTCGTTCGCAATCCGTGAAGTGGATACCGGCTCGTGCAATGCCTGTGAGATGGAAATGAATGCGCTTATGAATCCCGTGTACGACGCGGAACAATTCGGCATTCACATCGCGGCTTCTCCGCGCCATGCAGACGCATTGATAGTGACGGGGCCGGTCACCGTCAACATGGAGCGAGCGTTGAAAGATGCGCACAAGCAAACTCCCGACCCAAAACTAGTCATTGCGCTCGGCGACTGTGCGATCCACTGCGGCATGTTCAAAGGCTGCTATGCTGTGACCGGGCCGGTTGAACGACACATTCCGGTCGACGTCCGTATCCCGGGCTGTCCGCCCCGCCCAGCGGACATTCTCGAAGCCCTGTCGGAATTGCGCAAAGGAAGGCCATGAGGCGTAACGGAAGGATGCCTATCACGGATCCGATGACGTATGAACGAAAAAGGCCAGGCATATGCAGGGCACGAGATCGTAAAGACAGGGACCGGAAGTCAGTGTAAGAGACCTCTCCTGAAGACGAGGCTCTTTCTCCTTCAGAATAGTTTTTTCAAGAGGCTTCTATGCCACCTTCTTCCCATCGAGCACTTCACGAACTTTTTGGGTCAGTAGATGCGGCGTAAAGGGTTTCTGGAGAAAGGCCGTGTCCCGGTTGATCCCACCCTGCTCGAATACCGGATGATCAGGGTAGCCGGACATGTACAAGACCTTGATCTCAGGCCTCACCACCGTCAGTTTTTCTGCGACCTCCGGCCCGCTCATCTGCGGCATCGCAACGTCCGTCAGCAATAAATGGATCGGGCCCGGATGCTTCGCGCCGGTCAGAAGCGCTTCGATGCCGTGACGGGCGACCAATACCTCGTATCCACTGAGGCGAAGGGCTTCTTGCACAAGTCCGCGCACCGACGGGTCGTCCTCGACGACGAGGATCGTTTCGCGCCCGATCGCTCTGCCCACTGCTCCATTGGTGACCGGCGCGGCTTGTGCGATCTCATCTACTTTCGGGAAAAAGATCTTGCACGTGGTTCCCAGTCCCGGCGTGCTTTCGATCCCAATCGTTCCACCGCTTTGCTTCACGATACCGTACACAGTGGACAACCCGAGACCTGTTCCCTTCCCCTTTTCTTTGGTGGTAAAAAACGGCTCGAACAAATGCGATTTGGTTTCTTCGCTCATCCCATGACCCGTATCCCTGATGGCAAGGAGCACGTACGTTCCCTTGTCGAGCATCAGGGTTTCACGTCGAGGACCTTTCCCGATGGTGACATTCCGAGTTTGAATCGTCAGCTGTCCACCCGTCGGCATGGCGTCCCGGGCATTCACGGCCAGATTCATGATCACTTGCTCGATCTGCCCCGGATCGGCCTTGATCGATCCCAAGTGCGGCTCGAGATCGGCACAGAGATCGATGATGTCCTCGCCTAACAGCCGCCGTAGCATCCCGTCCATGTTCATGACGATCGCGTTCAAATCCACGATCTTGGTCGCGACAAATTGCCGTCGGCTGAATGCCAGCAGTTGGCTGGTCAGGCCGGCGGCACGATCAGCGGCTTTTTTGACTTCTTCCATCTCACGTCGAGCGGGATCCGCCGGCGCCAAGCGACTCAGAATCAACTCGCTGTAACCACGAATCACCGTCAGCAAATTATTGAAATCATGGGCGACACCGCCGGCGAGCCTCCCCACGGCTTCCATCTTCTGCGCTTGGCGCAGTTGCGCCTCCGCCAGGCGCAACGCCTCTTCGGCTCTCGTGCGTTCGCCGAATTGCCCTATTTTGAGGCCGACATCGGTGATCATACTGAGCAGCTCGCTGTCCGGCTCGCGGACCTGATGGCTGAAGAATTCGATGACCCCCTCGACTTCACCGCCGATACGAATCGGAAACCCGAAGGCTCCATGAAGCCCGGCTTTGGCGGCCAAATCCGCTCGCACAAAAGTCGGGTCACACGTCACATCTCTGATCCACATCGGTCGCCCGTTTTCCCAAATTCGCCCCGGCAACCCCACCCCGAGCCTGAAGCTTCGGAGCTGCTTCGCTGCAATGAATTCATCGGCGCGGACTCTCTCTGCTTGCCAATGATGCAGACACCGCAATGTACCCGTGTGTTTGTCCAATCGCCAAAATACGCCGAGGTCCCACTCAAGACTTTCCCCGACTGCCTGAGTAATCCTTGGTACCGCTTCTTCCAGTGTGAGAGCCTCGGATAGGACTCGCGTCACCGCATATTGGGACGCCAGCCGTCGTTCGGCCCGACGACGATCCGTAATGTCCCGCACGAAGGCGCTGAAGATATACGCTTCACCGATACGCGCCGGCGAGACGGCGAGCTCGACAGGAAACTCGTGACCTCCCTTATGTCGCGCAGCGATCTCGATCCGGCGATTCAACACCGGGCCCATTCCCGTCTTGAGATACTCTCGAATCCCTCGTGCGTGCGATTCACGATCCCGCTCGGGGATGATGGTGTCCGAGAGCAATTTTCCCATCGCCTCTTCGCGGGTCCACCCGAAGATCGCCGTGGCTTGGGCATTCCATTCGGTCACGATTCCGGCTGCATCGATGGTGATGACTCCATCGAGCGCCGTATCGACAATCGCTCGATTGCGCTCCTGACTTTGCAGTAAGGCCGCCTCAGCGGCTCGCGCCCAGGCACTTTCCTGCTGGGCTTGACGATATTCCGCCCGCAATCGGATCGTGGACCATAACAGCAATACCAACAGAGGGAGCCAGACGGCGGCCACGATGCTGCGCTCGACATGGCCGAGCAGGAAGGTCCCCACGCCCAGAGTAAACAGCGTGATCAAGACCATCACGAACATCAACCACTCATAACGGCGAGCCGTTGAGGCGGTTCGCTCTTCCAGATGGGTCATGTGATCGTCCTTGTGATCACCCAGGTGTTCAGAACCATGGATGGGCGATAGGCCGACTTGGCCGCACGGAGCCCCGGAAGACCTGCATCATCCATGGCATTGACATAGACCGCCCCTTGCGCCATGGCCGTTCGACAGGTTTCGCGGAAGACCCACTGAGCCAGACCGGGGATGGAACGGTCCGCGACCTCCAATAAGATGCACCAGGTTTGAGGAGTCAACCAGTAGCCGAAGGTGTAGGCGACGATGTCATCGTTGACTCTCACGACGGTGCCCGACAAGCCGATCCGCTCGTACTCTCGAAAGACGAGCGCATGGGCCGGTTCTGCGTCTTCCAAAAGCAGCTTCCCCATCTGGTCAAGACGGCCGTTCCGCTTCTGCTCCGCCCATCGCCGATAGAGAAGCGCGCAGTCGGCTCGATCGTCGGCACGATACGGCTCGATCGTGATCGCCTGTTCGCGAGCCGCGCGATTGCAGAGTGCCCGCTGAGATTTATAACGGTCTCCCGCCAAAGCAGCCAACGCCTCGACAGAGTAAAGGTAATCTCCTTCTTTCGGATGGAAGAGGATTTCGTCGCACTCCAACCGTTGTCTTTGTGACTCCATCACGTTCTCGATTCGACTCACCGGCGACGGCCCATTCCACGCCCGCATGAGCGCGAACGCCTGCTCCACCGCCTGATCCAGAGGCCCCGTTCCGAGCGGCGGGAGCGGCATAAACCATCCGTCCTGAGATTCGGCAAAAAGAAACAGTGTGTGATCGGACTCCATCCACCGGTAGGGAAGCAGCGCCGTCCACATATAATGGTAGGGAAATGCAAATGCGGCCGGCGTGTCATGGCGAATCACTTGAGCACGCTCGATCGCCTTCGCGAGATCCGGCGCGTCGGACAACGTCAGCGGGCGGAGACGACGATCAACTCGCTCGGGCGCAAGCCGGCCCGTCAGGTGCGGGAGTGTCCTGAGAACGACCACATCCTCCTGAAAGCGGCCGATGAGACGGGGATGAGCCGCAATCGCTTCCAGGATCGCTTCATCCGCAAGGGAAGCTGCGACACGTTCCCCATACTCGTGAATGGCACTCGATGGCGCGTCGCACATGAACGGGCATTTGGAATCCCAACCAAGCAGGACTTCTCGACCCGAGGCGTCCCACATCAATGCCAGCGGGTACAGCCGACAATCCAAGGGGCGAACGTCGTAAATGCCACACCGCCCGGACTTCGAATCAAAAGCTGGACAGAGGTACCCCTCGCCGACGGAGTTCTTGACAAGCTCCACCTGCGAGCCGGACTTGTCGGGAAAGAACGACTCGGTGACTCCGTGCGCCACGGCATCGCTGATTTCCGGACCCGTAAAGTATGGGCGGAGAAAACTGTCGGCTTCCGGAAAACGACAACACACATCACAACGGACACACGCTGCTTCAGGAACCAACTGAGGCAGCACTCTGATTGTCTGTTCGGAATCCACTGTCATGAGGTCCACGCGATCCAATCATACGATGCATGCCGGACGGTAGCAAGGAAGGTTCGCTTCTGATCATCTCACCTCGCCGGCGTTCCGCATTGCTCTCCCCCCATATTCATCAGGCAGTCCGCCGCCTCTTGTCGGTCTCTGATGTGCGTGCTAGCATTGAGCGCTTGCACCATTTGATACAGCATTTCCGACATGCCCAAATATAAGTAAGGATTTTGCGTGCCACAGGCCGAAGCCTCTTGCCGAACTCTTTCTTCTGAAGCCGCGCGTGATCGCTGCATAGCCATTCGGACACGACTCCAGAGCGCCGGTCTGTTCGGCATGACTGCGTCGTGGCGAGTCAGCCCCTGCCCGTTTTACCTGTCTTCCGATCAGCTGCAGTTCTTCATCAATTTGGGACCGCAATTACTCTCATTCTATCGAGCGCTGAATCGGCTCTACAACGAGAGCGCCAAAGGCATTCAGCCCGCTTGGGTTTCCGGATACCTCGATCGAGGCAAACCGGACGCCTTGGTGCAGTACAGCCGGATGAAACGGTTTCGCGATGCCCTGCCCGCCGTCATCAGGCCCGATGTGATCCCCACACAGGACGGTATGGTCATCACCGAGCTGGATTCAGTTCCAGGCGGCATTGGGCTCACCGCCTGCCTCTCGCATGTCTATCACGACCTTGATGGCGGTGATTCACACCTCATCGGAGGACGTGACGGAATGGTACGCGGGTTTGCCCGCATGCTGCGATCCGCACAAGGTGAGCATGAAGGAGGTATTGCGATCCTGGTCTCCGAAGAATCCAAAGACTATCGGCCGGAAATGTCCTGGTTGGCCGCTCAACTCCGCGAAGAAGGGATGCGCGTTTGGTGTGTCGAGCCCCGCGAGATTCGGTTTACAGAGAACGGGCTTCGCCTCCATATTCATGACGGTGAACAGCCGATCAGTGTGATCTATCGCTTTTATGAACTCTTCGATTTATTGAACATTCCAAAAGCCGAGCTCGTCCAGTATGCCGCGAAGAAAGCCTGGGTTTCCATTACTCCTCCCTACAAGCCCGCTCTTGAGGAAAAATCCGCTTTCGCGCTGCTCCACCATCCGATGCTTCGCCCTTTCTGGGAAAAGGAACTCGGACCGGACTGCATGCTCCAGTTGAGCGCAATCATGCCGAAAACCTGGCTGCTCGATCCGGCACCGCTTCCTGCGATTGCGACGATTCCGGATCTACGGATCGGAGAACGAGCGGTTGCAAATTGGTCCGATCTCGAGAGGGCTACGCAGAAAGAGCGCCGTTTCGTCATCAAGCCTTCCGGCTTTTCCCCACTCGCGTGGGGAAGTCGCGGCGTGTCGATCGGACATGATATGCCTCAGACAGAATGGGTTGAGGCGCTCCGGAACGCGCTTGCATCCTTCCCGACGACACTCTATATCTTACAAGAGTTTCATAAGGGCCGGTTGTTCGACATGGACTACCTGGATGAAGGCATGCAGACGATCGTGCGCATGTCCGGGCGCGCACGGCTGTCCCCCTATTACGTCGTGTCGGACGGTAAAGCGGAACTCACCGGCATTCTGGCGACGATCTGCCCGGCCGACAAGAAGATCCTTCACGGCATGAAGGACGCGATCATGGTTCCTTGCGCCCTGCGACCCGACTAAGCTCCTCAAAACAATGAATGGCCAGCAGGATGTTCAAAAAGGCCGCTGATCTCACCCGCCCACGCCGAGACGCGCCTCTCCACGGGCAAGGCCTTAGGCTAGGTCATGCTATCCGGTACGTTGAGCTTCTGAGGTTCATGCCGCGCCGAATAAGGCGCGGCACGTTTGTGAACGCCGCCGAGATGGTGAGGCGGCGGTGTCCCGCGAGAACGAAGCTGGAGGACTTTTTCAACATCCTGCCAAAATGGGCGTTTCACTTTCTTCCATTTCCTGATAGCCTTATACCATCGTGGCTGTGACTCTTTTCCATGTCGACTGGTGTCCTGACTGTCACGTGGTCCGCCGAAAACTGGCTGATTTGGGGCTGACCTATGAAGCAATCGTCGTACCCGACAGTAGACGGATGCGCACGCAGGTTTACGAGGTGTCCGGCCAATACTACGTGCCGGTCATCAAGGACGGCGATCTCGTTCTGACGGAAACCGCCGACATTCTGGCCTATCTGGACGAGCGTTATAGTGCCGACCGCGCCGGAACTCCGGCGGCAACCGAGTTTCAGTCGCAAGCCCGTACGACCCCCGAGGTTTTGGGCAAAGACGACGAGCACCCTTCTTGCCGAATTAACTGAACAAACGAAGGACGATTCATGGAAGACTGGAGACGAGTCCTGGCTCAAAGCATCGTGAAGCCCAAGGACTTGGCCGAACGATTCGGCCTAGATGAGAAAGAGGTTGAAGCGATCGTCGGCCCTTACCCCATGCGGATCACCCCGACGGTCCTTGAGACAATCAAATCGAAGGATGACGCGATCTGGAAACAGGTGGTTCCCGATACCGCAGAGTTGGACGACATTGCGGCCGACGAGGATCCCCTTGAAGAAGATCTCATGAGCCCGGTGCCTCACCTCGTCCACCGGTATCCGGACCGGGTGCTGCTCATGGTCACGAATCAATGTCCGATCTATTGTCGGTTTTGTACCAGGAAGCGACTGGTGGGAAAGCCCGGCTTCCTCAAGAAAGGCGAGCTGGACCGAGCCATTCAGTACCTTCGCGAGCACAAAGAAGTGCGAGACGTCATTCTCTCGGGAGGCGACCCGCTGCTGCTTCCTGATCATCTCCTCGAACGTGTGTTGAAGGCGCTTCGAACGATCCCACACTTGGAACTCATACGGATCGGCTCACGGGTCCCCGGGTCGTTGCCGCAACGCATCACGTCCAAACTCTGTGACATGGTGAAACAGTACCATCCCATTTACATGAACCTGCATTTCAATCACCCGGACGAGCTGACACCGGAGGTGAAAACCGCCTGCGGCATGCTTGCGGATGCCGGTATTCCACTAGGCGCCCAGACGGTCCTCCTCAAAGGCGTAAACGACGATCCGGAAGTCATGAAGCGCCTCGTCCATCAGCTGCTCCTCGCGCGGGTGAAGCCCTATTATCTGTATCAGGCCGACTTGACCAAGGGGACGAATCATTTCCGGACGACCGTCGAAACGGGCCTAAACGTCATCAGAGCTCTCCAGGGCCATACGAGCGGAATGGCTGTGCCCCATTTCGTGATCGATGCGCCCGGCGGCGGCGGCAAGATCCCCTTGCTGCCCGACAACTACGTGATCCATCTGGACGAGGACGGCGCGGTCCTCCGGAATTATGAGGACAAGACATTCCACTATCCTCAGCCGAAGTCTGATAATCGGCGGGAGCTTCCGATGATCGGGGGACTCTCCTCGCCGGATGATTCCGAAGAAGCCTATGCGGCTTGCAGCGACAGCTATCCTGATCGCGACGGTTATGCTGCCTGGGGTAACAGCTGCGGCGGAGACGCGGACGACCTGTGACCACTCATTCTCTCCGATCCGGCATTCTGCCTTATCAGGACATCAAGCGCTTGATCGCAAGCCGAGCCATCAGCGCCTCGCCGACAGTCGTAGAGCGGCAGATTCAGCCGGCCAGTCTGGACCTCCGTCTAGGCCACAAGGCCTATCGGCTGATCAGCAGCTTCTTGCCGGAACTGTCCGCCATCTCCTCACGATTGAACGTGCTGGATTTTTACCAGTCGGATCTCGTGATGTACGAGATAGATCTGACCGACGGGGCGATTCTGGAGAAGGGGCATGTCTATCTCGTTCCATTGCTGGAACAGCTCGCCCTTCCGAAGACGATCCGCGCACGGGCGAATCCAAAGAGCACGACAGGCCGTCTGGATGTCTTCACCCGCGTCGTGACGGATCTTACATCCGGATTCGATGAAATCCGTGCTGGCTATCGGGGCCGACTCTTCCTGGAGGTCGTCCCGCGCTCGTTTGCCGTCAAAGTACGCACGGGGCAGTCGCTGAACCAAATCCGGTTCGTGTGCGGCGAGGCCACGGTGCCGGACCAAGCGCTTCAGAAGCTGCATCGAAACACACCGGTGCTGTATCACAATACGGCGTCCCATAAGATCGTAGGGAACCGAGACTTTCGTGTCGATCGCGGATTATTCCTCCGCATCGATCTCATCGGCACGGATCAGAGCGATTCTCGTGTGATCGGTTACCGCGCAAAGAAAAACAGCCACGTCATCGACCTCGATAAAGTCGGCCATTATGCTGCGGCCGATTTTTGGGAACCGCTCCATCGCCATCGCCACGATAGCTTGTTATTGGAGCCGGAAGAGTTTTATATCCTGGCCTCGAAGGAGCGCATTCGTGTGCCGGCCGGCTATGCCGCCGAAATGGTGGCCTACGAAGCAGCCTGCGGAGAGCTACGAACTCACTATGCCGGCTTTTTCGACCCCGGATTCGGCTATGGATCGAAGGGAGAGATCAAAGGCACACAGGTTGTACTGGAAGTTCGGCCGCATGACGTGCCATTCTTGATTCATGATGGACAGACCTTTTTCAAGGTCGTCTATGACAAGATGATGGGGATGCCGAGGCAACTCTATGGGTCCGTGCTGGGATCATCCTATCAGCAACAAACTTTGACGCTCAGTAAACATTTTAAAGTTTAACAGGATGTTGAAAAAGTCCTCCAGCTTCGTTCTCGCATCGCTTCGAGACTCAACGTACCGAAGCGTACGCCTCGCCTCTTCGTTCGCTGCGGCCTCGCTGGACGGCCTTTTTGAACATCCTGCGAGCTATGGAGACTATTAGCCATGGCTCAGTCCGATCTGCCGCAAGACGAATCTCTACACCCGTCACGTTCTCCCAAACCGGGAGAGCAGGGCGGCGGGAACGAGCATCAGATACATGTCGTCGGTTTGATGGTGGGAACGGTGTTGATGTTTATCGGCTTTCTCAATGTGTTTCTGTCCATCAGCGGCGGATTCGAAATCAATGTCGTGCCGTTTCTCATTTACTTCGCCGGCCTTGCGATCTGGTCCAATGCCGCCATTGAAAATCCGATTCTCCGCTATGGCGTCATGGCTCTGGCGATCGCCTTGGCCTTAGGTCTCTTTCAATATGGCGACGTCCTTTTTTGGCACAAGCAAGTCCTCTTCTGGGTCACCATCATCATTGTCATGTATTTCATGTTTGTCGAACCCAAGAAACCCAAGAAACCCACAACGTGACCGCTTCGATGACGACAATCTCCGTCATCATCCCAACCTTAAACGAAGAACGAAGTCTCTCGGGGACCCTTGCGTGTCTCTCAGAGTCTACCTTTACCGAAATCCTCATTGTTGACGGTGGCAGCACCGACGGCACCCTCCGCTTGGCTCAAGAATTTTGCGCGCGCACCTCCAATGCCCGCGTCATCACGGCGCCACAAGGGCGCGCGCGCCAAATGAACGAAGGGGCGAAATCCAGCCAGAGTGAAACTCTATTGTTCTTGCATGCCGACACACAGCTGCCAGCACGAGCCGAACGGATTATTGAACGCGCCTTGGCCAAACCAACCGTAGTGGGTGGACGCTTCAACGTTCGATTCGACAGCCCCTCGATTTGGGGTCGAGTCATCAGTTCCTTGATGAATCACCGGTCGCGTTTGACGGGGATCGCGACCGGCGACCAAGCCCTATTTGCCCGTCGCCAAGTGTTCGAACTGCTCGGTGGCTTTTCCGAGATTCCGCTGATGGAAGACATCGAATTCAGCACTCGACTGCAGCAAGCTGGTCGAACTGTGGCGCTTCGAGACTCCGTCGTCACCTCGTTTGGGCGGTGGGGAACACAAGGCCCGCTAAGAACGATTCTCTTGATGTGGAGCTTGCGCTTTCTGTACTGGGCCGGGGTCAGCCCCCATCGGCTCGCTCGCGTCTATCGGTTGGTGAGATAAGGATGAAACCTCCTAACCGAAACACCCCGCTTCCAGCACTCAGCACTGCGTTGGTGATCTTCGCCAACGCGCCGATCCCGGGTCAGGTGAAGACACGTCTCTGTCCGCCGTTGACTCCCGACGAAGCGGCCACGCTCCATGGAAGCTTCGTGCTTGATATTTTAGAGAGAACGAAGGCGGCGGCCACGAAACTGCAACTGCCGCTCGATCGATATCTGGCCTGTGCCCCGTCAGCCACACATGTTTTCTTCAAGATCATGGAAGAGCGGCAGGGCGTGAAGCTGATGGATCAAATCGGCGGCGACCTCGGCGCGCGCATGAACCAAGTGTCTAACACCCTGCTCGCGCGAGGGTACCGACAAGTCTTACTCATCGGGACGGATGTGCCGACGCTTCCCTTCGATCATCTCAAACAGGCTCTCGTCTCGCTGGGAAACCACGATCTTGTGCTCGGACCGGCTCGTGATGGAGGCTATTATCTGATCGGCCTTAAGCAAACGGCGCCGGAACTCTTCGCCGACATTCCTTGGTCAACGGACCAGGTGCTCAGACTCACACAGGAGAACGCAGCCCGGATCGGACTCAAGGTTTCCTTGATTCAGCCGTGGCGGGACATCGATACCTTGGCCGATCTTGAAGCCCTCATCGAAGCTTGCACCGCCGAGACTAAGAACCCCAAGCATGATCGGATGTTTTCAAGTCGCACGGCCGGCGTGCTGGACACTCTCGCCAAGCGATTGCGAATGAGAGCATAATGCGTCAGTAATCGTTCAACCAAATGGACCATATGACGGAACAAGTCGCACTTGTCACAGGTGGAGCGAAAGGTATAGGACGGGGTATTGCCCTCGATCTCGCTTCACGGGGATGGAACATCGTCTTCTGTTACCGAACCAGCGAAGCCGAGGCCAAGACCACCGCGCAGGACATCACGCAGCGAGGAGGACGAGCGCTGGCGCTCCAATGCGATGTGTCCGATCCAGTGGCAGCCAAGCGCATGGTCACACAGGTTGAAAAAGACTGGGGCCGAATCGATGTCCTGATCAATGGCGCCGGCCCCTATCATCGCGTCAATCTGTTCGACGAAACCGCCGAGGGCTGGAACGAAATGTTCGACGGCAACTTGCATCCTATTTTCTATCTCGCTCACGCCGTCGCGCCCGGCATGAAGTCCCGCAAGGCCGGTCGCATCATCAGCTTCAGCATGGCCAATGCTGATCAGATGGAGGCGCAGCCGGATGTGACCGCACACTATATCGCCAAGGCCGGCGTGCTTATCCTGACACGCACGTTAGCCAAGCTCTTGGCGCCGTACGGCATCACCGTGAACGCCATTTCACCCGGCTTCATCGATTCAGGCAGCGCGCCGCCGCACGAACTCGCCGCGATGACCAAACGTATTCCCGCCGGGTACATTGGAACGGTCGATGATACCGTTGCAGCCGTTCGTTATCTGTTGAGTGAAGACGCCAGGTACGTGAACGGAGCCAATATTCAAGTCAGCGGAGGATGGGGAATATAAAGAGATGGAGCGGCATTCAGGTTACTTCCTTGCTCACTGAGCGCGCACCCGGAATGATCGTAGCTCAAATCAAGGGCTGTGCTCGCTCAACGTGCGCAGTGGAACCAACCTGAATACCGTTCTTTGGAGAAAAGAGAGTTTAGGAAAGGGAGGAGTGCCGATGAAATCGGAACATGAACGAGAAGCTCATCTTCGATTCGTCAAAGCTCTTCAGCATGAACACCTGACATGCGCGCAACCGGGCTGCGGCGGAGCGATGGACGTGGCCGATCATACGCTCCATACCGCCCGCATCAAGTCGTACGAAGCCACCTGCGAACGTTGTCACGCTGTGGAGAAGATTACCGGCAAAGAGGAACATCAGCCTTCTTGGGACGTGGCCTCCATCACATTGATGGCGGAGACGCATCTCCTCCACGAACAACCGACCTGCCCCTACGACGAGACACCCATTACCTTCATCTCTTTACCCAATCCCCGTCGCAAAGCACGGTACCGCCTCCTGTGCTACTACTGCGGCCGGCACACGGAAATGAACTGGCCGCCTCCGGAAGCAAAGCGGTGATTCATCGAGATGATCGCCCGTCTGTACTTGATTTTCAGTATGCGGCAAGCGCCTTCCGAATGAACTCCCCGAGCCGCCGGAAGTAGGAGCCACCGCCCACTACATACGTGTCGTTATGGTCCGCACCTTGGACCACATACCATTCCTTCGGCGATTTGGCCGCGTCGAAAACTTGGCGTCCCAGTTCGATGGGGATAGTGTCGTCCTTGTCTCCGTGAATGATGAGTTTCGGCAGCGAGAGAGCCGGCAGCCGATCGACCAATCGAAATTCTGCTCCAAGGAACCAATGGGCCGGAAAGCCGCCATAATGCAATTTGGCGACTGCCTCGATGGAAGGAAACGACGATTCAAGAATCAGAGCCGCTGCGGGCCTTTGCATCGCCAGTTCGCCCGCCACGGAAGCCCCTAGTGACCGCCCGAACAGGACGATTCGTTCGGGACGAACCTTTCTGGTTCGGGTGAGATAGTCGTAAGCCCCGTATGCATCTTGGTAGAGCCCCTCCTCACTGGGACGGATACTCTGACTCCTACCATATCCCCGATAGTCGAACAAAAAGACCGAGAGCCCTATCTGGTACAAAAACTTCAGATTCTCAAGACGGTTGATGATATTGCCTGCATTGCCATGGCACCATAGGGTAACCGGACGATCAGCCGCCGCCTCGACATACCAGCCGAACAAACCGACGCCATCAGAAGTCTGAAACCACACATCTTCCAGCGGCAATCCGCTCAGCCTTGCCCAGTTTCGTTCTTGCCACGGTTCCGGATGATAGACGAAGAATTGGTCGAGGAAACTCACCGAGGGAGAATAGCGGAACCGGTTTAAAGAAGGAAGAGGCTCAGAAAAACGCCTGTACGCTGAACAGGACATCGTTGTCACGATCGCGATGGTTGTATTCCAACCGGACCGTCCAGTTTCGAGCTAATGTGAAACGCGACCCAACGTACCACCGAAAGTCGTCGGATTTGTCTCCCAAGGGAAATTTCACATATGTTCCCGTCGCCATAACTTTCCAACGCTCGGTGATATCGGCCAACATCCCGACCGTTCCGCCGCCGCCGATTCGGTGCATCTCATCATAAGCCTTGCTCACGTTCGCTTCGGTTTCCGCGAAGGCAAACAGGACTTCCCGCTTGAGCAGCCGAAATTCCTTCGCCCCTCCGATCCCGGCGTTGAGGAAACCGTTGCTGCAAAGCTGACAATCGTTATGTCGGATGGTGTTCATCCCAATGTTTAGCTTCCAGGAGGGGGCATGAAAGACAGAATCGATCGGCGAGAGGGAGAGGAGATTCAACAGCGTGGCCCGTTCCACGCGAGTCTGATCCGCTCGATTGTAATGCCGTACCGTGATAGCGGCCATTTCGATCTGCGCATCGGGAGTATACCCGACCTCGGGATCAAGCAAATCATGATAGCCGCCCCGAAAAGTCGCTTCTTCAAATGTATCGTTATTGCGCCAGCCTCCCCCGATCGCAGCTCGGTGCATCTTATGGCCAAGTTCAGGCTGTTTCGCGAAAGGACGCACGGTAAACTCCTCGGATGGGATGCGGAGCCGGCTGCGAGCCGTCAGCACCGCCCTGTTACGCTCCTTCCATTCCGGTTTCGGAGAATCGGTCGTCTCAATACGGTAGCGCAGATAATCGGAGGCTAAATCGAGTACAAAGGCTTGTTTAGCCGGAATCAATTGAGTGAATGTCGAAGAGGTCAGTTCCTGTGCATCTTGTGTAATCCGATGAGCCAGATCTCGCTCGGCGGCAGGTAAAGATTCTCGCTTTCGCTTGATGACGGTACTACGTGAAGGGCGATAGGTGATATCAGAAACCAGGCCTGGCTTTGAGACAATCAATCGAACAGTATCGGCCGGGACAGTCCACCCCATAAACTCCTCTGTCAAGTGCAAATCCGGGTCGGCGTAATCCAAGAGCGCAAGAAGATGGTACGAGCAATTTTCCTTGAAGAAAAAATAGTCGAAGTAAGCATTCCCCAGCTCCCACGCATGCATCAGAAACCGACGCAACTGGGTTTCCGTGAGATTGAGTCGATATTCCCAAATATCTCGGTTTTCGATGTCCCGATACTGCTGCACCTTGAGGTAATAAGGGATTGTCGAAAAGTATCCCTTATAGCTTCCGAAGATGCCTCGTATAGGATATGCAAGACCTGCGTTGGGCGGCACATCAGCCGCATAATTGATGGTATAGGCAAGGATGCGGGTCTGTTCGGTCTGCCCCCTTTGATCGACGCGAAACAGGGTATGGCCGAACATGGACGCCGGGTTGTTCAGGAAAGCTGATGGAAAGATCAGCGAGATCGATTGAACCTCGAAATCCTCGTACCATCGATGAAACCGTTCACAGGTGAGAGGCGGGAGGCGGGTGGGATCAAAGTTCAGTTGTTGCTTAAGCCAGTGGTATCGAGCGATGAAGGCACATTGAGCCGGCTGTCGAGAGCGACCGACTAGTTCGTCTGAAAACAATTTTGCAAGGGTTGCATTGAGCTCGGCGGCCGGATTCGTTTTCCCATCGGAAGACAAGAAAAAACCGGGATCGTCCTGCTCGCTCTCATATCCGCCGAAAAGCCCCTTCCGGTAGTGCAGCAAGAGATGCCATTCGCGCTGATCGGCAAGCTTGGCCTGCTCGGCGCGGTCAATGAGCTGCCGGAGATACAGCTCACGATCGGATTGCTGCGCATCGGAAGGAACGGGAGCAAATAGACAGGTCAGAAATGCAAGAAGAACCAGCACTGTGTAAAGAGGCAACAAGGGCCCTGACACCTCTGCCAGGGCCCCTATAAATTAATACCTCAGCGTACCGAGGCTTGTGCCAGGACCGGATGACCGGCAATCGCATCATTAAGAGACTTCACCAATGCCACCGGAGAAGCTTCCCCAGCTTGAACCAAGGACGTATACCGCTCCTGGGTCATGGCGAAGAAAGCTGGGTGCTGCTCAGTAGGGACACCCATCAAAGAAGCCAGCGAAGCAAGGTGTTCACCTTGTCCCTGAGCCATCTCCGCAGTGAGCGCCTCGAAGTTCAACGATGCGAACATGGTTGTCTTCTGCTCACTCATAATCTTGCCGTCGTTAGTGCAGCCGGAAGTCCCAAAGCTGATCCCGAACGTTTGGCTACCAAAAGTACCGTTCGTGGTCGCCTGCAGCACTTGTGGAGCGATTTCCTTCTGGCCCTTGTAGTCTCCCCAGGCCAGCTTTCCTAAACCACAGCCAGGACCGGTATCTGGATTTGATGCCATAGCCAGACCCGCCTGAGCGCCGAACAGCACGGCGATAGACAACACGAGCACTTTCTTCGACATAAGTCCTCCTCCGTTAGAATTAGTTAAGCACCTACCGCTACTGCAAGAACACTGAGACGAAGTATACCCAAACTGACTATCGATGTTTATAAAAAAGCTGACCACTAGGGAAGTGACTAGGTCTACTCCTGCTGGACGGCAATTATAGACGAATCGAAGCGCAGCGCAACAACTTTTCTTAGCTATAGTATTCTTACTTAATCACCGGCTCGGGGCCAAGACCAAATGCCATAATTCACTTGCTCGCCCGGCCCAATTTAAAATTGACGAACGTAATGCGTGCGACTATACTCCGCAATCGATGATTGCCTCCGATACCTAGGCAGTCAAACTATTTAACTTCTATTAAGGAGGACCTATGAAGCACGCATCCCGCCTTTCCCTCGCGTTCATTGCCCTAGTGGGCATCGGTTTGAGCGGCTGTCAGATCGTCGCCTCTCCGATGCTGGGCACAATTTATACGGAAGCAAAGTATGGCACCGTCGCAACCGACGCGTCGGCAGCCAACAAAGAGGGCAAGGCATGCGGTCAGTCGATTCTCGGGTGGATCGCCACCGGTGATGCAAGCATTGCCGCCGCCAAGGCGGCCGGTGGCATCACGACCGTCGCCGTCGTCGACCACTCTGCCAAGAATATTCTGGGCATTTTGGGCGAATGGTGCACGATTGTTCGGGGTAGCTGATCCACTCTAGCACAAGCTGTGAAAGGGTCTCCGGAGCAACCTCCGGAAGGCCCTTTCACTTTCGTTTTCATCCTTCCGTACAACTGTGGGACTTGCTTCCCTCGCACGCCTGATTATTCCACCCACTCTGCTGCTCTGCTGCCTATGCTTGCGAGATGTGGCTACAGCGGGCGAATTCGGCGATGTGGAATTAAGCGCGTATGCGTTGGGCGCGTGGCCCCGTGATGTGGATATTTTCAATCAAGGAACGACCGTTCCCGCCTCGATTCAGGACGGATTCGGTGCCGGATTCAAGGTCGGGATCTTTCCTTCCGCGCTACGTCGAATGGTGGGGCTTGAGCTGGATTCCAATATGCACGGCGCAGCGCTTTCCTTTCCCAACATCGCAAATGGACGGGACAATGAGACCGGCCGATCCAACCTGCTCGTGATCAATACGACGTTCAACCTCATTCTGCGCTATCCGGGCGAGAAGGTTCGCCCTTACGTCGGTTTCGGCATCGGATGGTCTCATGGTACGCTCCTCAATCCAAACATTGCCGGGCGAGATGATAAGGATTTTGACACAGCCCGCGCTTTTACCCATCAATTTCTCGGCGGAGCGCAAGTGATTCTTAGTCCTCACGTTCAACTGTTCAATACACAGCAAACTGTTGCGATCTTTCTGTTCGGCGAATACCGATATCTTTCTTCCGACTATCACTGGGAAGGATTGGCCATTGATCTTCGTACACACTATGGATTAGTGGGTGCAGGACTTCGGTTTTGATTCCTCGACTGCCGGTTCGACATACCCTTGCAACATTCCTTACACCTTCTTCAACAGGCCACTTCGTCGGACTGGGGCTATTGCCGCTGAGCGATGGATTGCAGTTGCTCCTCGCTCCATCGATTGACGACCCGACAATCACCATCGAGAAGACGAACACTCCCGTCGGTTCCGTACTCCGCCTCCGACAAAAGGCTTCCATGCTCATCGATGAGGCGATAGCCCGTCCCGCCGGCCACGATCGTGGCACGGCGCTCGACAACGCCGGCGCGTTCATAGTTCACGGTTGCACCATCCTTTAAAGAAGTCCATCGGATCGTGGTCTCTCCGAGAGTGGCCACTCTCGTGCCGTCGTGATGTAGATCAGAAGATTTGATCGGGCTATCCCCGGTCCAAAAATGAATCGAGTTGAAAATGAAGGTATCCAACAATAGCGAAAATTCATACACCGGTATGATAAACATGCCGAAAAACACGAGTTCCCTCATCCATTTACTATTCACTTCACCGCTGCCTTTGACGTTGCTGTTCCAATGATAGACGTTCTTCGTGAGATTGAATGGACCGTAGCAGGCGGTGCTGGCCGTTATGAAACACATTAATACGACCATAATTAGAAGTCGCCGAACCATTGTGTTCATTTTACAATTCCTTTCTATGAGACAAGCCTA
>JAICUC010000414.1 GCA_025936075.1 Nitrospira sp.
AGCACAACTCCTCGCCGCTCTTGGCCACCACTCTGAACGATCTCGGCATTCTTTTCGCGTTGAAACAACAGGACAAAGAGGCGTTGGACGCATTTCAGGAAAGCGTGACCTATGCCCACAATGCCGACCTTTCCCTGCTCGCGGCGACAGCCCGCACCAATGCCGCCCGAGCCTTCCTACAACTCGACCAACCGGCCAACAGCCGCATGGCCCTCGACGCGGCATTCCATCAGTTGAAGGATGTGCCGCCATCACGGAACAAATCTCACGGATTGATCGGCATCGCGCTGGCTTATCAGCGACTCCTTTCTCAACTGCCTGAAGAAAGAGATCCTCTTCTCTTGCGGACCGCGGGCATCCTTCAGGAAGCCGTCACGGTCGCGGAGGAGCAGGGAGACAAGAGAACCCTGTCCTATGCCCTTGGCTATCTTGGCCATCTCTATGAAGCGGAATTCCGCATGGACGAAGCGTTGCAACTCACCAGACGGGCATTATTCATTGCCCAATCAGTGGATGCGCCTGAATCGCTCTACCGATGGCAATGGCAATTGGGGCGGCAGCTGGCCGCCACCGGCCGGCTTGACGAGGCCATCGCCTCCTACCGACAAGCGGCAACCACGCTCCAACCGATCCGGATTGAGGTAATGCGCGCCCCTTCAGAAAGTCCTGTAGCCGGCCAAGAAACCATGAAGCCGATGTACTTCGAGCTGGCCGACCTTTTGCTGCAGCGGGCCTCACTCACTGAGGACGGGAACGCAGCGGAAGGGTATCTGCTCGCCGCTCGCGATGCAATCGAGGTCTATAAAACGGCCGAGTTGCGGGACTATTTCAAAGACGACTGTGTCGACGCCGTACGGTCCAGACTCACCACATTGGATCGGCTGTCGTCGGACACCGCCGTCATTTATCCCATCATGTTCAGCTCCCGGTTGGAACTGCTCATGAGCTTGCCGACCGGGCTCACGCGTGTCTCGGTGCCGGTGACTGCCGATCGATTGACGCAGGAAATCCGGGAGTTTCGCCGTCTGGTGGAAAAGCGTACGACCCGTGAATATTTGCCCCATGCGCAACAGCTGTACGACTGGCTCGTGCGCCCGCTGGAACCTCACCTCTCGCAGCCGCAGATCACGACGTTGGTGTTTGTGCCGGACAGCGCCATTCGAACGATCCCGTTGGCGGCGCTCCATGACGGCTCATCATTCCTCCTCAACAAGTTCGCGCTCGCCATGACACCCGGCTTGACATTGACCGATCCACGTCCACTCAACCGCGACAAACTGCGATTTCTCACAGCAGGTCTCACAAAATCCGTGCAAGGATTTCCCGCCCTTCCCTATGTCGCAGAGGAGATGGCATCCATCGAGCATCTCTACAAAGGCGATCAACTCATCAACGACGCCTTTCGGAAGCCGAGACTGGAACAAGAATTGCGTGATGGAAGGTATGGGGTCCTGCATATCGGGACACATGGCAAATTTTCGACCGACGTGAACGATTCATTTCTGCTGACGTTCGATGGGAAATTGACGATGCAGGCGCTCGATCAGTTGGTCGGCCTCTTTCGGTTCCGGCAAGAACCGCTCGAACTGTTGACGTTGAGCGCTTGCCAAACCGGCGTCGGCGATGATCGCGCGGCACTCGGCCTGGCCGGGGTGGCCCTCAAGGCCGGTGCCCGCAGCGCATTGGCCACTCTGTGGTTCATCAACGATGAGGCGTCGGCGACCTTGATCTCTGAATTTTACCGACAACTGCGCAATCCCGCCCTCTCGAAAGCCGTGGCGCTCCAGCGCGCGCAGTTGAAGCTGTTGAGCGACAGAATTTATGAACATCCGGCCTACTGGTCGCCCTTTCTGTTGCTCAATAATTGGCTTTGAGAAGAAGGAGCATCGCCATGAGATATGGATTGGTCCTAGCAATAAGTCTTTTCCTGACCGTCACGGGCGCGCATATCCTGATCGCCGCAGACAAAGCGGCGGCTGCAAAGGCCGCCCAACAGGAGGACCCCATCTACACACCGCCGAAGAAACTGACTCCTCGTGCGCGAGTCGGCGGCACGTTACGGGGAACGGAAGGGAATGAACCGGAACTCGTCGCCTTGGTGCCTGATCATGTGGGCTTGACCGTGAAACAAACGCCGACGTTGAATTGGTATCTCTCGAAACTAACGACCTATCCTTTGCGGTTCACACTCAACGACACACAAAAAATTCGGCCGATCTATGAAGGATTGATCCCTACTCCGACAGAGGCAGGGGTCCAATCCATCGATCTCAAGAGCCTGGGACTTACACTGGAACCGAATATCCAATACCGTTGGTTTGTATCGGCCAGCCCCAATCCAGAGTCTCCCTCCAGAGATATGGTCGCCGGTGGAATGATCGAGCGTTGCGAGTTCAGTGAATGTCTGACGGTTACCTCGGTGAACCTGACCTGTGATCCTGAAAGCGTGCGCACCAATGCGCTCATCGGGTTCTGGTACGATGCAATGGGCTGCGTCTGCTCATTAATTGAAAAAAATCCAAGAGATTCGTCTCTGCGAAGGCTTCGCGCAGCCCTCCTGAGGCAAGTGGGACTCAATGGGGTAGCGGACTGGGA
>JAICUC010000330.1 GCA_025936075.1 Nitrospira sp.
CGCCAAGCCTGGTCCGAGAGCCAGTTGTAATCTTGATCAGGCATCACAGGCACCTTTTTCACGACTTCCTTCAAAATGGGAAGAAAGAAGCTCGATCGATCCTGCGTCACCCTAAGAGATCGGATCGGCACCACAATGCTGCCGAGCGCGATGGACTTACCTTCCTCTTTGATGCGCTGAAACCAATGCCATTGGGACATGTGCCGAACGTCCATGACATCGTCCGGGCCAAGACCCTGGCTTCTCAAGAACCTCAACTCGCTTTCGGTGAGGATGTCCTTCATCGGGGATCTTCGAGTTCAATAATGAGGCGGCGTCGCGGCCTATCAAATGGCCGGTCATCCGACTCGTGAGAGAAGTTCTCCAGCAGCCTCAGCAACAATTCAGGGTCGATTACCACCTTGACCTCGGCGGGTGGACTGGAAGCAGGCTGAAGCGCGATGGTGAATACGGCGACGAACCAGCCGAACGCCATAAGACCGAAAAACGAGTTTACGATAGCTATCCAGTGTCCAGCGTATGTCCGTGGGGCAATGTCGCCAAAGCCCACTGTGGTGACGTTGATGACCGTGAAATAGAGGCTGTCAAACCATCCAAACGGCAACGCGCCAGGTTGCGCGCTCTGGGTAGCCGCCTCGTATTTTTCAAAAATCGTGGCGGACGTGGGTATGAAGATGCAGATAATGAGGAGCGCGAAGAGGATCCAACGCCAGTTGAACCTCATGTGCCGCAATACTATTCCGGGCGGTCCGATAATAAGTTCAGTAAGAGCCATCTTCTCCTCCACGAAAACGCCCCAGCATACAAAAGCTGGTGCGTTCCGCTAGTAGGGCATGGCGTCGTCAACGGCCGAAGAAGCGGCGGACGCGTTCCTGCGCGGCCGTGCGCGCCGCCTCTGGAAGCGGGCGACTCGAAGCGCGCCAGCGGCCGCTCTGGAGCTTTCGCTGCGTAAGATCCGTGTCGAGGATGAGCGAGATGCCAGCGACGCCATGGCCGGGGCGCCAGCATGGCAGCTGGCGGCATCGCCACGCCCTTGGGTTTGTCTGCTTGGCCTGACGGAGGAAACGATGCCGGAATGAGGGAAATACACCCTCTCGATCCGCTGTTCGGTCTCGCCCTTGCTTCGGAATCGAGGTGATCGGAAAGACGTCGTTTTGAAAAGGGGTGGCGACCTTCCCCCACTTAATCAACACCAAAGCTAGCCGCGCACAAGAAAAGGAAGCGAAGGCCGCCTTAGGGCCTCCGCATGATTCTTCCTTTAGCCGTAACCTGGCATCCCATCAATAATACTGCCGCCCTCCTTTATCGTTATCTCGTCGGTGCCGCCTTTCTTTACCTTTTCTTCTTGTTCCTTTTCAGCTTGCCGGGTGAGCTCCTCTTGTCGGTTCAGGTTCCTCATTGCGTCCGCCTTCGAACTCTCATTCGGCGCGCTCGGATCAGGCTGATTCTGGTTAGCCATTAAACAACCTCCTTCTTTGGTTGGTGCGAGACCGCACGGCAGAAACCAACTAATAATGTCGGCGGACGTTCCGGACTGACGTACAGCGCCACTTCGACCCTACGAGATTTTCCAATGACGCGTTGTTGCTGGCGATCGCGCAACTTGAATCGTCTTCCTCGGTCGTTCGGCTGCGATGGCCGGTCTGGATCCAAAATCAGCAAGCCGGGAATTGCAGACCGCTCGCCGCTCCGAGTCGAGGATCAGCCTCCCGTTGGAAGACCTCTAGGCCTGCGCGGGCAAGGCCGGGAAAGATATTTGCACCGGCAGAATCTACCCTGCGCTATCTCCGCCTTCGACCGCCGGAACGTTCCGGGAACGTCGGCGTTAAGCTCCAAATAGGAGCTCCGCCGTGAATAATGCGAAGACTGAACCGACAGACAACGCCAGAAAGGACCCTGATGAATGGCTTTCAGGCGATGATCCGATGACCGGCGCGCAGGCTTCGTACCTGAAGACTTTATGTGAGCAGGCTGGTTGTCCCGAAATGTTCGACGACAAGCTCACCAAGGCCGCTGCCTCGAAGCTAATCGACGAAATGCGTGAGAAGGCGGGGGTGGAGTAATGCCGGAAGAGCTGATGATGACCGAAGCCCCCAGCGGGATGAAATCAAAACGCTCAGCCACAGCTGGCGTGCCGGACAAATCCGGCGAGCTCCTCACCCAAGAAGGCGCCCAGCGTTTCTCTGAAGAAACAATTAGCCGAACCAACGTAAGAGAAGCCGCCAGGGTCAAGAAACCTCAGCGGCTTTATTATTAGCGAGTCGTGCCGGGATGCGGGGCGGCAGGTGCCGGCCCAGTTGGCGCAGCAGATGTTGCTGGCCGGGTGGAGGATCCGACAGTTGTGCTCGATCCGTTATTGGTAGCCACTTTCGAGCCCTTCCACGGCGCCCACATGACGGCGATGATGGAGCACGGCAATAACTGCCGCAACTACCATCCATGTGCGGGAGCTCATTCCCATTCCAGTGTTCGTAGTTGATGTCGTATCTAGATCGTCGCGCATTCTTACATGAACCACATGACCACGAAGCAACGACCAGCGCGGCAATGTGGACCGCTTACGCGGCATGGATCGCGCTTGTGGCAAAAGTTGCGTGAGTGATCGCCACGATCGTCCCCTCAAGGCTGGCTGTCGTCTCGACAGTTGCGCCAAGCTGCTGTGCGAGCGCCTTGATGATGCCGGTGCCGAGACCAGTCTTTGCTTGAGCAAAGAGGCCGTCCGGCTTTCCAACACCATTGTCGGCGACCGACAGCTTCCAGTTCGTTCCCTGGACCTCATAAGCCACGGAGATTCGGCCATTGATCTTGTCGTCGGGGAACGCATGTTTCAGAGCGTTCATGATAAGTTCGGTGACGATCAAGCCAAGGCTCTCCGCCTGGCGGGATGTTGCGTTGCCTCCCTCACCCACCACTTTCAGCGAGACGGCTCTCATGTCGCCAATCATCGACGCCGCGAGCGTCTCGCACAGCCTTGAGAGATAGGGCACCATTTCGATCGGGCCGCCGCCTCCTGAACCATGGAGTTGCTGCTGCACGGCCGCGACCGACATGACCCTTTTGTGCGCATCCTGCAAATGGACGCGGGTTTCTTCCGACTCCACTGTCTTCGCTTTCAGCAAGATGATGCTGGCGATAATTTGCAGGCTATTGGAACTTCGGTGCTGAAGTTCATCAAGGAGCACTTCTTTCTGCCGCAGCAGCTCGTCTTTTTCGCGTTCCAGGACGTGTCGGTCGGTGACGTCTTCCATGCCAAGCAGAATGGTCGTACCGGCGCCACCCTCGTAAAACACCTGGCGCGCGTTCAAACACATCGTGCGCTTCCCAAGGTCGGGGAATTCATGCTCGACCTCGTAGCCCTCCATTACGCCGTGCCGGGGTATGATGTTTTCCAGTAGTTCTCGGAGTTTTGGAAAATCCCATTGCTCGTCGCCCAAGGCGTACAGGTCCCGGCCTTGGGTGTTTTCCGGACTGACCTTAAATGCCGAATAGAAGGATCGACTGGCGGCGATTACCCGCAAATCCTTGTCCAGCACAAGAACAGGTTCGCGGACGGTATCGACAATGGCCTGGGCAAGAGCACAGGCATCTCTAATTTCGGTGAACTGGTCCCTGAAAGCGGTCGAGTCCATGAGTTGTCGCAATGCTGGTACGCGTACAGAAGACCCCGTCGGCGCGACCCTGCCAGGATGGCGGCGCCCATGTCTCAGTTGGGTCAATCTGAGCAGAACTCAGTGCGAGCATATGTTTCCGCTTCGCCCTTGAACGCGTATATTTCACCTGGTGGTCGGCATGTCTCAGAGGGGCCAAGAGCGGACCAAGTGCACCGCACTCGAAAGCTTGTCCGATCACCTGTGCGGCGTGGGCGAATGTCCTATAGACCGAGATCACTCAAGCTCGGGTGATCATCGGGACGACGGCCAAGCGGCCAATGGTATTTCCGCTCGATCTCGTTAATCGGGAGGTCATTTATGCTGGCAATGCGTCGGCGCATAAGGCCCTGCTCATCGAATTCCCAGTTCTC
>JAICUC010000276.1 GCA_025936075.1 Nitrospira sp.
AGTGCTTATCTGAGCTGTCTCGATTTACAGGAGCTTACGGCAGCTCCTCACACCTGATCCATGAACCGCATCGAACCCGGCCACATTACGGGGCAGTTTAGGATTAAGCTCAGTTAGCTCAAATGGATTAAATACGGAATAGGACGAGGTCGGACGCGTAGAAAGGACTCTGGCGCATTCCCTTCAGAGTAGATTTGAATTGGCTCTATCCCTCTCCTGTCACATACGAGTGTAATGCTCGGTCTCGAACACATCATCGTTCACCAGACTGCTTTAAGAGAGGGTCTAGGAAATTTGCAACCCTCCTCGCGATTTCCTCACTTCCGCGAGGAGTCGTATGGTCATGATCGTGGAATAATTCACTTTTTCCTTGAAGCTGCGGCAGAAGATCAAGAACATCTGTTTTCTTTTCTCGCGCAACCCCCAAAACAGCTTGGCGGCATTTTTCATATGCCTGCAAAATTCCTTCATGACTCAACCCAACATATCCATAGACTATTTTCTTTCGATCTTCCTCTGTGTTCGTAGGACTTACCAGTGTTGCTTGAGTGACCAGAATAGGAATAGCGTTAATGTTTCTACTGATATCAACGAATGCTTTCATATTCAGCCTGAATTGTGCCAAGCCTAAATCTTCGACACTATCTCTCCTCTCCTCTTTGAATCTGCCCTCCGACCCACCCCGGTGTTTCCACGCAAAGTACCTGCTCCTTATTTTGACGTATAGTTGAGAGTAAGAGAGCAGGTAATCCATCGTTCCTTGATAATTTTTGAATGGATCAGCATTGGGATTAGCGGGTTTAATCAATCGAATCAATGGAGTATCATAGGAGAGAGAATTGAAGTACTTAATATCGTTCCAAGCCTCATAAATGATGAGGTAGTCGGGCTCCCACTGCCATATCTCCGTATACAGCCGTCCGAGCGAATCGCCGCTGGTGTGTCCAGGAATGCCGGCGTTGATTACTTCCACCTGATGATGGCCATTTTCCTTCAGGAATTTTTCCACTAAGTGGGGCCAATCGAATCCTTCGTCTGCGTTCAGGTCAAAAACTGTTGACCCACCAAGGACAACAATTCGCCGTACCCCTGGAGGCTTCGGAAGTTTAAATGATGCCCCTCGTGATCCATGCTCATTGATGAAATAGGTTTTGGCACCCGATGCCTTTACAAGAGACATTTCAATCCGGTCGTTCACAGGCGCAAACATTGTCCTGGCATAGACAGCCGGGACATAGGGCAAGGCATGCTGCTTCACCGTATCAGGCGTGTGATAGAAGAAAAAAAGGCGTACGAATATTTCTCCACATATCAACGTGAGCAAGATAAACGTAAGCACGCCGAGCAAGCGAAATAGAGCATTTTTTGACGAAGCCTCAGACATCGATTACTCTCTCAAACCATTTAACGAATGCTGCGTTAAAAGGGCTTATTATTGGTCATATTTCAATTGAGCCGAACTGGCCTTTGGAGAGAAGGCGGAAACGAATAAAATGGAAAAGCTTTGGAAGTACCGGCTTTGGAAAGCATCATCCATTAAGTGAAAACATCAGCACAGCCTCGGCGCAGATCGACCTACGATACTTCGGCAATCCGATTCATCCCAGGATGAGCATTCGCAGCGAGTACCATCCCTACGCTTGCCCCTCCACTTCATTCGCCAAGTCTTATGCCGCAGTTTGCACAGTTGATCACGGTCAAACCGGAGGGAACCCATCCTTTAAAAAATGGTTTATGACAGCTCGGGCAATGATTCATCATAGGAGACATCCACGTAGCGATGCTCAAAATGACCCACAGAAACCCTACCACCTTCGCCGCGGCAAAGTTAAAGGGAATGAGAGTGGCGGCAAGCAAGAAGCCGCCAAGCAAGACCGCCCAAAATAGACGGCCCCGCATTCTGATTCTCGCCAGGTTACGCTGAACGTCCTGAACTTCTAACATCGGCTGCTCCAACACTATAAAATAATCGTCCGATGTGCGGGATACTATTTTCCACGAAAGCCCCGATCGCGTGAGGCTGACTTTCAACCTTCACGCGATCGGGGAAGTTAGATTCCCATTGGGTTAGAAAATTGAGTAAATCGCCGGCGCGAGCACGCTTCCTTCAAGAAAGAAACCCAGTGCTGCCACAAGCAATAGGGCGAAGATAACGGGAGCCAGCCAGTAAGATTTCCTTTCGCCAACGAAATGGATAAATTCTCCAACTGTTCCCAGATACGCTTTTACTCGGGAATCTGTAGCCATATATTCTTTCCTTTCTTAATCATCTTAGTCTGAAACAGATCTCATCCCTTATTGGGCACGACTGCTGATCTTGCTCTAATCTCCGAGGACCATTTCGTCAGATATAGGCAACACTCTCGAAATACAATAAAGGACAGGATTGCGCCTGGATAAAACCAAAATCCCCCAAAGCGCGAGGTGATACTTCCGACCACCAAGGCGACAAGAAGAGATAGGAAGTCGGCTACCGGACCGAGCGGCTCGAACACCTGCATGTGTCGGCTATTGCTGAGCAATCCATCTTTTCGCACCACTTCCGGCTGCCAGGGACGCTTTTCGTATGGTTTCAGCCGATCCGTTTGCGGAACGGCCGGTAGTGAAGTATCCCTCAACACATTGTCATCGCACGCATCGATGCAGGCATAGCACTTGATGCATTCGAGATTCGTGACTTTTCCATCAAAATGCCAGATTTCCCGGCTCACATCGATTCCCTGCGGGCAAGCATTGCTGCAGTCCCGGCATCCTATACACTGAGCCACACGGGTAATTTTCGATTGAAAGGGAGACCGATTCATGAGAGGCACCATAATGGTGACATAAGGACAGAGGATCCGACAAAACGCTCCCTGTCCATAGCGAAGGTTCAGGACTATGCTCATGGTGAATTGAATGAACACGGCGAAGCCAAATGCAATAAAGAAATCGTGCCAAGTTGGGCTGATATCAAGGTTGAACCAGGCGGCTTTCGCAAATGCTTTGCCTTCATAGCCCGGTAGATCGGCAAGCGGTGGCGGCGTCATCGGACTTACTTTCGTCTGAAATCCAGTATTGTGGACCAAAATAATGACGGGCAATAAGAGCACAAACAAAGCCCCAATTCTAAGCAACCAGCGATGCGGAGTATTGATGAGCACATTCTTGTCCCGTATATGCAGATAGCGACGAATTTTCAGTTTGAGAAGGACCCAATCCGCAAACTCGATCGCACCACGCATATGGCAGACCCAACCGCAAAATCCACGTCCAAAAATCAAAATCGATCCTAAGATCAGTAACACCATGATCGAGGCCGCATTGATGGTCCCGTTCGCAAGCGAGGGGACGCCCATCATGGCGGTCTTGCCCCAGATCTGTACCCCGAAGATGTGCCAAGCAATCATATGGAAGGCGATGTAGACGTGCACAAGCGCCAACGCGATCATCCGATACTTGTGACGCCTCGTCATCGGCAGGCCCCCAGAAGCGGAAACCTTGCATGATGTCGCTGAGTCTCGCGGGGTGCTCCGTTTATCAATAGTAATAAGTTGAAGGGAAGGATTCATTTCCACAGTAACCCGGCCTCATTCAGATCATTCTTGTTTTAATTACTATTCTGAAAGAGTGTAGAAAACCTATATACACATGAAAAGGTAATGGGAATACCACTCTAAAGAAGGGTTATCATGGAAATCTAGGGAACTGTCATTTTTTTGTACGGATGGTCCGCGTTGGTCTGGCTGGAAACTGGAGGAACTCCCCCATCCATCATTTTTGTTATCACGCAATGAGACGATACCGATGGCCTGCGACGAAACTTCCATCCCTTGTACAAAATAACTCCGGTCGACACAGCCATCACACAATCATGTATCCCCTCAGATCTTCTCAGAGTCAATCGGATACCGTTCACATACTTTTCTCTTTTACCATAAGTGGTAAGTTTGGTGGCTGCTTCTTGTATGGGTGAGACCCTCTAAATTCTACCAGTGGAACTCTCTAATTCTACAAGGATGATTGTCTCATGATCGGTAGGAAACAACCGATCAATCATAAGCCTGCGACAATCTGACATACCCGAGACAATCTGACACAAGCTTGGACGATCTGACAGCTCGTACCTGGCCTTCGGTGTCTGCTTCGTTAGATATCACCTTCAGATTTCCTTCGATGTCGGGTGCACTCGGCATGGACGCAACATCGTCAGCTGATTACAAATAGCAGTAGTGCATTTGTTTGGAAACCCTCAAGGGTCTTCCCGCCATGGTGCGGCAGGAGTCGGTTTTTGCAAGGTTCAAGGATGGCCGCGCAACATTTTCAGACCTTGGTGGAGAGGATCGAACAAAAGGCCATTATGTTATCGATGAAATACCATTACCCTATCCGCTCTACGTGTCTCCTCAATTGGGAGTGAAGCCGTTCGTATCGTATCAGCTCAAAGGTGCCCGGCGCTCTGAACGATATGTTGAGTCGCATCCTAATCGGCTTGCCCTTCAGAAGACCTTTGAACGCATAAAATCTCTAGCGCATCGGGCAGGCTTTCGAATTGTGGTCATCATCGCGCCAAATCGCGCCAAGTGTCCACGATTACATGGAGCACAGTTTGACCGGGTTGGTGCAGCTTGTTGATATCACTATGCTCCCGAGATAAGTTTTAATATATCCGTCACTTCGTAACGCCCTTTCTAGTTTCTCGTTGTACTCATCAACCATAGCTTCGACCTATATCCCGATCTAGCAAGACAGCTTGTCTTCTGGAGTGAAATGGATCACGTGCGGAGATCGTCTGCATCCATGAGAGCTAGCGCCGAACCGACATCCGCAATGATGAACGTTCGCAATGCAACTCGATGGCTACTCCTCAGATCAATTCAATACAGCCTAG
>JAICUC010000293.1 GCA_025936075.1 Nitrospira sp.
CGTGAGGCTCCACTTTCAAAAGAGGTGCATTATGTTCGGCAGTTTGGGGTTCACCGAGCTGATTCTTATACTCATGATTGTGCTGATTATCTTCGGCGCCGGGAAATTACCGCAATTGGGTGAGGGGCTGGGCAAGGCGATTAAGGGATTCAAGAAGTCCGTCCATGAAGCGGAAGCAATCGAGGCCGACGCTCAAGCTGAGGCGCAACAGGCTCCTGCGCCTCAAATCGTGACTGCGGCTTCGACTCAGAATGCTGCATTGAATCAACCGGCGGGAAGCGCCGCGCAGCCCGCTCCACGAGCCTAGTAGGATGTTGAAAAAGTCCGGTTGGAAGGCCTTTTTGAACATCCTGCGCTGAGAGTCAAAGTGCGCGAGCAGCAACTAATTTCTTAACAGCCTTCTAGCGAGCGTCGTACCTATGGACACCGAACTCGGTTTGGCCGCCGGCTACATTGAAACCTTTGCCGGAAACGGTAAAGCCCGAAGCACGGGCGACGGCAAGCGTGCGGTGAAAGCCGGAATTCCGCTCCCCCATCACATCGCACTCGACAAGGCAGAACGGTGGCTGTATTTTGCCGAATCAGGCTCTGACCGAGTCCGGCGCGTCGATCTTCAAGAAGGCACTGTCCACAATTTTGCCGGAATCGGGGAGACGTGTTACAGCGGCGATGAAGGTCTCTGTGGCGAAGCCGGACTCTATTTACCCTTAGGCGTCGCGTTTGATTCCCTGAACAATTTGTACATCTGTGATTCCGGGAGCAACCGGATTCGAAAAGTCGATCATGCCACGGGCATCATTACGACGGTGGTCGGTACCGGGCAGCATGGATTTAACGGGGACGGTCCCGCGCTGGAAGTCAATCTGACTTGGCCTGCAGCGATCGCGTTTGATTACGAAGACGTTCTTTTTATCGCCGATACTCAAGCGCACAAAGTCAGGCGGTTCGACCCCAAAACAGGATTGGTCACGACGATTGCAGGGACCTGGTCGGCCGAGGATGAAGCGAGAGAACAACCGCTGGTCGCTAGGAATTTAGTCGTGTTGTCAGGCGACGCGATCGGAATCGATTTCAGCGATGATCAGGGATGGCTGATGCCGGTCTGCTCGGATGGGCTCGACATGTCGATGTATCTGGACGATGGAAAGCCTGCAATGGACGCGCGTCTCTACGACATCGTCGGGTTGGCGGTTGATGCGAGGGGCGACGTGTACGTTGTCGATAAGGGCAGCAATCGTGTCAGAAAGATCGATTCCCGGACGGGAGTTATTTCGACTGTCGCAGGGGTCTGCCGGTACGGATATGACGGCGATGAGAAGCCGGCCGTCAGAGCCATGTTGCACGCTCCGGAAGCCGTGATCCTTGATCACGATGACAATCTCTACATTGCCGACACCATGAATCATCGGGTTCGCAAGGTCGATGGAAAGACCGGCTTGATCGCCACGGTTGCGGGAAACGGTGACAGTGGATATGAAGACAAGAACATCGGCGGCTGCGGGGCCGCTCGATTCGTCGCCAAAGAATCGTCCGGGATGTTGAAACACGGAGACGGTTTGCTCGGGACCGAGGCTGTGGTGAATTCGCCCGTCGGTTTGGCCGTGGATTCGCAAAGTCACCTCTATATCTGCGAACGCGGAGAAAATAAGATCCGCCGTCTGAAGCTCTCGTAGTCCATACCCCTTGCCTTCACGTTTGTCTCGCATCGGTTTTGTGGTATTCTGAAATCGGCTTCTCTCGGAGTACCGTGCGGTGCGAATGAAGTACAGTTCCCACTCTCATCTTCTTGGGTTTTTTTTCGGCCTTATGGTCGCGGCCGGTGTGCTCGGAGCGTTTGGGATTCCACTGGTCAGTTCGGCGGGAATGACCATCAGATCTTATTTGGTCCCTGGTGATCTGCCGAATGCCGCCGATGATGCCGATTGGAAGAAGATCTCACCGATCACCATTCCCCTGAGTGGACAAGTGATCACGAGGCCCGTGTGGCCGGAGCCCACCGTGCGTGCGTTGACGGTGCGGTCCGTACACAATGGGACCGAGATCGCCTTTCTGCTGGAATGGCAGGACAACACGAAGAATGATCGGTTGACTCCCGGTACCTTTCGGGATGGAGTTGCGATCGGTCTTCCGCTCGGCGATGCGCCGGCATTTTTCTGCATGGGACAACTCGACCACTATATCAACATCTGGCATTGGAAGGCGGATTGGCAAAGCGATATCGATCGACGGGCGTCCCGGGCATCGGAGAAAAAAGAGGGAGGGGTCCGCACTTTCGAAGTCATCCCGCGACGGGTCTCTTCAGTGGAAGATTTGATCGGCGGGGGATTCAGCACGTTGACCACAAAGGAGAAGCAGGGAAGAGTGCAGGGACAAGCGGTATGGAGGGACGGTGTGTGGCATGTTGTGATGCGCCGTCCCCTGGTGAGCGAAGAACAAGAGAATGAGGCCACGCTCGTTCCCGGTCGCGTTCAGACCGTTTCATTCGCCGTGTGGAATGGAGAAAACAAAGAGCGAAACGGCCAGAAGGCCGTGGCACCATGGTTTCAACTGAGCATCGATCCTGTCGCCAAGTTGTAATCCAATCGTGTGAAGCGTGAAGCGTATCTCGTTGGGGAAAAGGGCGGATCGATTGCGATTGTTCGCCTGGAGAATCATTGCCTACGGATGGACGGCGTTTCTGTTGGTCAGTCCGATCTCCGCGGATGTGGCCATGACACAGGCTGCGAATCAGCGCGATACGATGACGGAGGAAGAAGCATCCAAGCTTGGAGAAGAGTTTGGGATTGTTGTGGGCGCCGTCGATGAAGACATTCAAAAAGAACTTAAATTGCAGAAACCCCAGGGAGTGGCCGTGTTCGAGGTTATCGGGAATTCACGCGCGGACTATGCGGGAATCAAGGTTCGCTCCGTCATTAAGGAAATCGATAAACAGGAGATCCGAACCATGGTGGATTTTGGGCGAGCGATCAAGAAAGCGATGAAAGAATGCAACTTCACCGTCGGAACC
This sequence comes from Nitrospira sp., assembly GCA_025936075.1. GTDB lineage: Bacteria > Nitrospirota > Nitrospiria > Nitrospirales > Nitrospiraceae > Nitrospira_D. The sequence continues at coordinate 3,008 of JAICUC010000293.1, forward strand.
TATGAGCCGGCGGATCCCGGCGATCCGGTCGGCTGGGGGGTTAATTTTCACTTTGTCGGCTGTAAGCGGGATTGACGGCGGTCGTGATGAGGGGCGCGATGGGACATGGCCGGTCGTGGCGACGACGATGCGTGATGATTGCCGTCTGTCTTCTGAGCGTGATCGGTATCCCGAGCACCAATCATGAGGAAGCAATCGCTCAAGGAGCGGATGGTCGGTCTCAGGCCGACTGGGTGGCGGAAATCGAGAAAGTCTTCATCCGTTCCGAAGCCTGCAAGCAATGTCATGAGCGTCATTACGAAGAGTGGAAGGGCGCCAGAGAGCAGACGCCGGATTTGAAGACGTTCGGCCGTGTGGATGCCGCTCTCCTGCATGGCACGTCGTTGGAGTCGCCGGTTTTTCGGACCGTGCTGGGTCTTTGGAGGCAGACGAATCCGACGCCTGATGAACAGCGCCGCTGCCTCTCGTGCCATGTGCCGTCCGTCGTCGTATTCCCCCAGTATGCCGAGAAGATTGCGGCGCACGTGATTGCCGGCCGGCCGAACATTGAAGGGATCGGCTGTGCCGCCTGCCATTTAATGAATGGGGTGGAGAAGGGTTCGAACTCACCCCCGACATTCACATTGCAGCCGGGCAATACGTTCTACGGCCCTTATTTAAATCCGGAAGAGAACCTCGTCCATCCGTCCGCACAGTCGGATCACTTCCGAGCGGCCAGTTTTTGCGCCTCCTGTCATTTCGATAAAGTAAAAGATGTAACGCAGAAGAATCTGCCGGGAGAAATTCTTCAGGGCACGATTTGCCAGGATTGCCACATGGAGCCGTCGACCGGGAGTTCCACCTCTAAACGTGGTGCGATGACCAGACCCATCGGGCGCCATTGGTTTCGTGGTGTCGTCATTTCCGGTACCATGCTCAAGAATCGGAACCTACAAGCCGAGTGGATGCCTCGCATCGATATTGATGTGACGAAGGCTGGCATGGCGCTGGAGGGGGTCGGGATCGTGAAGGTCGGCAGTCTTCCGCACAGTTTTCCCGATGGCGATCCGGTATTGAAGCAGTTCTTTTTGACTGTCACAGCGAAGGATGGGGCCGGTAAGACATTAGCGGAAGAGACAAAACAGTTCGGGTTGCCGTACGACAAAATCCTTCGTGGCCCTATCCCTGATCCTTTCATCAAGGGCGGCAACACGAGGAAGGTCCCATTTTCGCTCACGCTCCCGTCGGGCACAGCCGCCGCATCGATAGAGACAGTGCTGACTTATTCGCTTCTTCCTACGCCGGAACCTTCCTTACAGGAACGGTACCTTGCGACGTTGGAAACCGAAACAGAGCGGGACGAGGCGAGAAAAATCATTCAGGAATATACGCAGCGACGCTTGCTGACTTATCGTGTCAAATCACTTTCCTAGAGTTACGATCATCGTGAAACCGTTGTCCGCCCTGATGGCAGTTTGCCTAAGTTTTGCCATAATAATTGGCATGGCTGTGTTATCTGACGGTGCACTCACATCGGTTTTTGCTCAGAACGTCACCGGTCA
>JAICUC010000292.1 GCA_025936075.1 Nitrospira sp.
GGCCTCGATGCCGAGCAATCCGAGCAGACTGGTGACCGTTGTGCTGATACGCTCGCGCAACAGCTCCGCATCTTCACGCACATCGGCCGCCGGTGCGGCGAACGATTTCAGGATGGAAACGGGTAACCCGGCATTACTGCCCGGCGTATAAATCGCAACGTCCGCTGCATCGCGGAGCCGTTGAATGCGCGCGCCATCCTGTTGCCAGCCGGCCAACCCCTTCGTCCACAATTCAGCTTGAGCCTTGGCATAGTCGGCTGATGACAAGCCTTTCTTGCGCGCATCGTCCTCATTGATCCAGGGCTGAAAGTCTTCTCCCTTGAGAGACGGGAATGTCAGCATCAAATTGCCGAGATCACCCTTCGGATCGATGATGATCGCGGGAATGTTGTCGATCGCGGCTTCTTCCAAGAGCGCAAGGCACAGACCGGTCTTGCCGCTGCCGGTCATGCCGACGCAGACGGCGTGAGTCACCAGATCTTTCGAGTCGTAGAGCAGCCATCCAGGCTTGGCTTGTTTGACGGCGAGGTCGTATGGCCGGCCTAAGTAGAACACACCGAGCTTTTCGAAATCTTCAGCAGTCGAGGAGGTAGACGCGGGTGACGGGACGGATTTCTTCGCAACCCTCTCGGTCTTCGCACTCCCATCGGTCTTTTTGACCTTCGGCATACCGATATCCCCCCTTCGCTCGGCGGTTGGAATGAATTGCGGCGTATTTTAGTAGCCGAAAGGAGGCGCTGCAAGCGGGAGTAGAAGGACCCCATTGACCAGAAGGTAGGAGGAGCGAGGGAAGATCGGATTATGGCTTGGGAAACAAGACTTCACCGTTAATCTGTCAATCGTTACCATTCCTTGAAGATGACGAACACCGCTATCACAATCAGCGCGAACCCGACCACATAGTTCCACTTCATCGCTTCTTTCAAGTACACGACGGAGAAAATCGAGAACACGACCAGTGTGATGACCTCCTGGATCGTCTTGAGCTGCGCTGCACTGAATTGCGCGTGGCCGATCCGATTGGCCGGCACTTGGAAACAATATTCGATAAATGCAATTCCCCAACTTGCCAGAATGACCGTGAACAAGGGATATTCTTTAAACTTCAGATGGCCGTACCACGCAAGCGTCATGAACACGTTCGAAATCGTCAGCAACGCGACAGTCTGCATCGAGCACACTCCTTTTTCATTTACGCAATGGTGGCATATTGTCTCTTGAATTCGCGCAGTGGGAAAGCGAATGATCAATTACGGGAAAACCGCATTGAGGTGTGTTGCCAAATGGAAAGAAATGACTCAGATGAGAAGAGTGCTGGGGAGGAGCCGCTTAGCCTCCTCCCGAGTCACCTTATCGAAGAATTCCTAGAAACCACAGCAAGACCAATAGACTAACCGGAACTCCAAGGATCCACAAAATGAAACCTTTTCCCATCGTGCCCATAATATCCCCCTCCTTGCTAGACTCATACTCTCTCTTGACCGGCAATCCTTGCCGCTCAAGACACGCGGTTCGCCCACTAATCTCTTCAGATGAGCGCAGTTGTCTTGGTTAAGAGCTTAGTTGAAATCCGGACTAGTGCCTGAGATAAACCGGATAATCGTGTCGATCGTCGCCTTGGCAATGCTACAGGCCGTCAGCATGCCTGCCATACTCGCCGCCAATACGCATATCATGCTACTCCGCAACGCTGTCCGCATAAGCCACCTCCTTGGGGGAGACAACCACATCCTAGGCGTTCAGCTCCCCTCATCTGTTCCCTTATCGGTCTTTTTCTGACTGAACAGGGTGATGCTTCTTAAACCATTCATCGGTCCATCGTTTCACTTCCTCTCTCTTATCACCGTAACGTTCCTGCACCCTGCCCTCGAACTTGTCGTAATTGCCTTCGATAATCAGCAAATCATCGTCGGTTAATTTTCCCCATTGCTTCTTTAGGTCACCTTTGAATTGTTTCCAATTTCCCTCGAATTGATCCCTATTCACGATCAGAACACTGGGAGAGCTCTCTGAGTATATGTTCAAGCTTCCGATCTCCATGGCGGAGACAGCCGAATTGGTTAAGAGAACTGTGACGATAAGGACGGCTATGAAAATTGAAATTGACCAGATCGTTTTCATAAAAACCTCCGTGAAGGTCCAGTCCTATAGGAAATAGTAGGCAAGGGGTGGGCCAACAGGACATTAGGACAAAATGCCTTATGATCCGTTGGTTTCTCTAGAGACGAATAAGAAGTTGGGGATGAGATCTTAGAAACAGGGTGTCCGAAGACGGAGAGGAGAGACCTTCTAATTCACCATTACATCAATAGGTTATGTCATGCAGGACAATATGTCCTGATTTGCCCATTCAGCGATGTCAATCATTCGATCCCCGTATCAGACACTCAGGCTTCCTTAGGAGGGCGGCAGAGGTACTAAACCTCTTCCCTTCTCCTTACGTGATTAGTGAGATTCACTTTCATGCATCGATAACGTTCACCTCCGCTGATATTTCTAAGCGTACGTGTCACATTATGAAACTTGAATTCATCCATATCACGGAGGTAGGTGTTAAACATCTTGCGTGAAAAGAGGCACAGATAATCAGGTGCACGACCTTTATCTTTCACAGAAGATTGGAGTCGACATGCAACGTTTAGTGCTCGACCCACGAACTCTACTTCATTGCCAAGAACGACCTTACGCAGCTCGCCCGTCTCGATTCCAAAGGTCAATCCTGTAGATTCAGGAATTGATTCTAGATGGCCTTCAATCATTTGTTTCCAAAGAGAGTTGTGCTGACATGAGAGTCTAACAAGAAAGCGCATTAGACTTTCCCCATCTATTTCTAAAGCAGGGAAAAGTAGAATCCATCCGTCACCAGTAAACTTGTATAGGATGAAATTGGATGCTTTGGCATTGCTCCAAAGCCATAGACGAAGATTCTTCATCAATCTATCATATTGAATAAGACTCTTAGTACGGCTAAGGTCCTCGATTATCTTCGAGGACGAACACATATCGAAGACCACGATTACAAGATTGTGAATTACTGAAGATGCATCGAGCATCTCTAGGTTTTTCATGATTTTGGCTCCGAGTAGGTTACAAGTGTGCGGCTCTATCTACCTCGAAACTCGAGCGAGCTGATGGCCATTTGCACCACCAGCCACTACTGTCCCCTTTCCTTCTTGGCGGGGATGGAAGGGATGGAACTTTCGGGAGTCGCCATAGCGGATGCGGAGATGTAGCTGAAGAAGGTGCCGCGCGCGACGGCATGCAATGCATCATCGCGTTTCAGAGTCGCCCGCGGCCAACGACAATATACCAGCGGCGTACCCTATCCGTCGCATTATGGCGACGCACGAAAGACCCGCCCTTACAGCCCCGCTTCTCTTAACACCTGCCCCGTATACGACCGCTTGACCTTCGCAATGTCATTCGGCGGTCCTTCGGCCACAATCTCACCGCCTCGATCTCCGCCTTCCGGCCCCAGGTCGATGATCCAGTCGGCATTCTTGATGACGTCGAGATTGTGTTCGATCACCAGCACGGTATTCCCTGCCTCGACAAGCCGATCCAGCACATCCAGCAACCGCTGTACGTCAGCAAAGTGGAGGCCGGTCGTCGGCTCATCGAGGATGTACATCGTACGCCCGGTTGCGCGTTTGGAAAGCTCGCGTGACAGCTTCACTCGTTGCGCTTCCCCACCGGAGAGCGTCGTCGCGGATTGTCCGAGCTTCACATAATGCAGTCCGACATCGTGGAGCGTTTGCAATTTGGCCTTGATCAATGGGATATGCTCGAAGAACTCCAGCGCATCATCCACCGTCATGTTCAACACATCGGCGATGCTTTTGCCTTTATGAAGAATCTCAAGCGTCTCTCGGTTGTAACGTTGTCCTTTACATACCTCGCAGGTCACATAGACATCCGGCAGGAAATGCATCTCGATCTTGATCAGGCCATCGCCTTGACAAGCCTCGCACCGTCCCCCTTTCACGTTGAAGCTGTACCGTCCCGGCTTATAGCCACGAACACGTGACTCCGGGAGATTCGAATAAAGATCGCGGATGTAACCGAACAGGCCGGTATAGGTGGCAGGGTTCGACCGAGGCGTACGGCCGATCGGCGATTGATCGATGTCGATCACTTTGTCGAGCGCATCGACGCCTCTCAATTCTTTGCACCCATCGATTTTCGGCTTCTTGTGATAGAGCAACTGGGAGAGCGAGTGAAAGAGCACTTCCAGCACCAAGGTGCTCTTGCCAGACCCCGATACGCCGGTCACGCAGGTCATGAGGCCTAGCGGGATTCGCGCCGTCAGGTTTTTTAGGTTATGTTTCTGTGCCCCGACTATAAAAAGCATACCTCTGGGCTTCCGCCGGCGTTGGGGCACGGACACAGTCTGCGCGCCGCGCAGGTATTGGCCCGTGAGAGAATTGGGATCGCCCATGATCTGTTGAGGCGTCCCTTGCGCGATCACATGCCCACCATGCGAGCCGGCGCCGGGTCCCATATCGAGCAGATGATCGGCGGCCTGCATCGTCTCGGCATCATGTTCGACGACCACCACTGTATTGCCCA
>JAICUC010000049.1 GCA_025936075.1 Nitrospira sp.
GAACCGGCCAATAGGTATTGGTGCTTTTTCAAAAAGCCTTTCCATCTCGGTTGCCCGAAGAAGGCTTCTCGCTGGTCGGCGCCGGACTCTGGCATAAGAGACCTGGTCATTCAGCGGTTGGGGGATGCCTCTGAAAGAGAAAGGCTCCTTTCCGAATAGGTAACAGAACGCGCACTTTGTTGCCGGCTTTGCCTCATGGCTGATGAGCAAATTTGGTGGTGGCCCGATCGGCTGAAAATTCTTCAGCAACGGCACATCATCTTTGTTCACCCACATCACGTCATGATTGTAGCTGCCCTACGGTCCCCAGCTACCATGGAATTTCTTGCCGTCAGGTAAGAAGGCGCAGCACATATTTTCGCCAGCTCCCAGGCCGACGTATTGATGTTCGGTCCCACGGCCGGGTCAATGCCCGGCCCCAAATGTATCGGGGCTTGCCATTCGCCGTTCACATTGTGCGCCATCCAGATGTCGAAGCTGCCAATTATATGCGACCGCATCTCATGAGGGATAGGTCTGGTTCACTAGCACGTTGGGTATGCTGTGTCAGCGTGAAGCTCAGATTGAAGTCGCTTTGTCATCCGCATCTGGTTGCCTCCTCCACTCTGTCGCGCACCTGATGCCGAGTATGGCAAAATAAGCCAACAATATTGAAGAAGACGCATTCATGTCGCAGCAAATGGATAAACACGATGAGCAGTCCAGCACGATACCGTCGCGGAGCATCCCCGCCCGATTTCAGCACCAACTCAATGAGTTCTGGAGGCGCTACGGTGTGCCGTTCGGACAGGCGATCGCCCGTCGACGTGGGAAAGCCATTGCCTCTTTAGCAATTCTGTTATGCGTGATGTATCTCGGTTATCGTCTCTATGACAGTAAAAACGACGCTGCGGAGATTCACCACGAGACACTTGAAGAAACCGCCCCTGCCGTGACCGTCACCCTTCCCATGGCGGTGCCGCCGACCGAGACGATTATTCTTCCCGGCAACATTGTGGGCTGGTACGAAGCGCCGATCTACGCGCGGGTCACGGGCTATGTGAAGATGTGGTACACAACCTACGGAGCTCGGGTGAAAAAGGGTGACCTCCTCGCCGAAATCAGCACGCCGGATCTCGACGCCGAATATCGACGGGCCAAGGCCGATCTGAAATCGGTGCGCGCCAGATATAAACTCGCCGAAGTGACGGCGAAACGTTTGATCGCGCTGCGCTCAACCTATGCGGTCTCCGAACAGTCGATCACGGTGGAAGAGCAACACATGAAAACCCAGGCAGCGCTGGTCAAGGCAGCTGAGCAAAAGGTCAAGAACATCGAGGCGTTCATCGGGTTCAAAAAGATCCTCGCCCCCTTTGACGGCGTGGTCGTCCAGCGCAACATCAACGTCGGGGATTTGGTCAGTAAGGAGGGCAATCTCAGCAACCCTAACGGGATCACCAACCTCTACACAGTGGCCATCGTCGATAAATTGCGTCTCTTTGTCAATGTGCCGTCGCGGTTCGGCCCTTTCCTTCACCCGGGCCTGACGGTCGACGTGACGGTACCGCAACTGCCCGATCGCCATTTTACCTTCAGCTTCCTGACCATTGCCCGTCACTTCGAGCCGGGCACACGCACTGCGATCACGGTCTTCACGATCGACAATGAAGACCATGCGCTTTGGCCCGGCTCTTACGCCCAGGTTCACATCACGGCACCGGTCGATCGGCAAGCCTTCTCAATGCCGTACACTTCGTTGGTGTTTCAGGAGCGCAGCGCCCAGGTGGCCGTGGTAACCGACGACGACCGCGTCCACTTCAAACGTATCAAGATCAGCAAGCTCACGAACCAAATTATCGAAGTGGAAGAGGGGCTTTCCGCAAGCGACCGTATCATCAACAATCCGAGCAACGCATTGCTCGAAGGCGACAAGGTGCGTGTCGTCACGCCGGCATCCGACGACGACCGTCCCAACACTCAAGAACCCTCATCAGAGCAATCATCTGCAGAGTGACGGCGACTTCCAAAGGATCCTGCTCATCCGACTGAGCCAGCGCTCAAGTTCATATCGATTGTGTTTACCCCCTGTCTTCAAGGAGAAATCGCCGTTTGGGCTGACGGTTCAACGGCCTCGACGGAAGTTCAATAAACGTATAACCCCAGACTTGGCGCATCGCCGACCTGAGGACGAGCCACCGTTTAGTAGCTCGTCCCGTGGACAGTTCCATGATCCCGAAGATGGGGCCGACAGGTTCCGAAGACCCGCTGTTCTGTAGCCCATAGCCGTCACTGGTGTTGTACGCCAGTATGCGACAGGAGTCTTCAGACTCGACCATGCCGACAATCTCTTTCATCGATATCCCGGAATGTTCGTCTTTGTCGCTCATTATGTCGGATGTGGACTGTCGAATCTCTTCTTGCAGATAATAGACCTTCGCGTTCAATTCTTCAGAAATCAGAACTTGAAGCGCCGTGAGGACGAAGCCTTTATCCGGTGTCATACAGGAGCTGGCCGACTGATCGCCGCTCATCGCGTCGGCCGCTTTCCATTTGAGGAGGGAGGTGACTCCCTTTCCCACGGCCACCAGAAACTGCGCTTGTGGATCCGATAGTCGGCCCTCCGTGAGACCGTACACCTGATGCGGTCGAGGGTGGGCCATTGCCTTCGGCATGATTGTCTCTTTTTGAATGCGGCTGAGATGAAAGAGATCCGTCCCGTGATAGAGCAGGAGAACTTCTTCGTTGGGCGCAGGCGGCTGAGCGAATGGAATGAGAATACGGTCGCCCTCTTGCTGAGCCGGATAGAGTCGGATTTGGCCGTCGAGAAAGCTCAAAGTTTCTGCATCTGCCATTGCCACAGCGAGGAGCAACGAGATTGTCCAAAGGAGTAGGATCGGAACCACCTGTCTGAGGTTGCCGGTAGGATCCATTCCTTCATCTTGAGAGTCCCGTTTGGCTTGCATTGATTTTGTCGGTTCGGTCAGATTGCTCGAAATCGTGACACAGGTTGTATTTTCCTGTCGATCGAAGGGCATGGCCCTGCCGTTCACCGTCATGCTCCGTCACACCACTGTGCCTTGCAGAGGTCAGCGCTTTCCCTAGGGACACTCCCAGGTAAATAGCGTGTTCTCAGCTGATGGTGAAGGCTGTATACTGCCAGTGAGGTCGCCCTAACCTTCTCCGCTAATATTGCTTGAAAACGCTCGGTCGGACAAGGCCATTCTGCGCGATCAAAGAATTCGCCGTGGGTAAGGAATCGACGTCCCTCACGACAACGGCCGGCGGACTTCACCTATGAACCAGCTTGTCCTCATAGCCCTCCGACGGCCGTACACATTCATCGTGCTGGCCATTCTGATCGTGCTGTTTGGGACTCTGACGATCCAAGACATGCCGACCGATGTCTTCCCATACATCAATATTCCCGTCACCTCCGTGGTCTGGATCTATTCCGGCATGATCCCACCGCAAGTGGAAGGGCGTATCACGTATATGTTCGAGCGCTTCGTGACCTCCACGGTGGAAGGGATCAAGTATCTCCATAGTCACTCCTACTACGGCATCAGCATCACCAATATTTTTCTTCAGGACGGCGTGGATGTGGGGCGGGCTGAAGCGGATATCACGGCGATTGCACAGAACGTGGTCAAAGCGCTCCCGCCCGATATCTCCCCTCCCATGATCATGCGTCTCGCCCCATCGTCGATCCCGGTGGCGATGCTGCAAGTGGGTTCCGATACGATGACGCCGGCGGAGCTCTATAACCTCGCCTACATGCGAATCCGACCCCTGCTCGTGACGGTGCCCGGCGTGATCGTGCCGCATCCATACGGGGGCCAGCCCATGCAGGTTATGGTCAACCTCGATCAGCAGCAATTGCTCGCCCGCCATATTACTCCGGCCGATGTTCACGAGGTGCTCCGGCAACAATACCTCATCCTGCCGTCCGGAGACGTCAAGATCAAGCAGACCGACTGGATCGTCCAGACCAACGCCTCACCGATGAAGATCGAGGACTTCGAGAATATTCCGATCAAACGCGAAGGCAACGCGTTCGTCTACATGCGCGATCTCGGCACGGTCCGTCTCATGGGACAGGTGCAACAGAACGCGGTGCTGGTGGAGGGCAAACAGACGGTCATCATCGTCGTGATGAAGAGCACGGAGGCGTCTACCCTGGACGTGGTGGACGGGATCAAACAGATGATCCCACGTATCCAGAAGATCGTCCCGAAAGGCGTGAAGATCACGCTCCTCGATGACGCATCCGCGTTCGTCAAGGACGCGATCTCGGACGTTCTCCACGAAATGTTGTCCGCCGGCGCGCTGGTCGGCTTCATCGTGTTGGTGCTCTTGGGCTCCTGGCGACCGACGGTCATCATCGCCACGTCGATCCCGCTCTCCATCCTGACCGCCATTATCGGACTGCATTGGCTTGGTGAGACGATCAATGTGATGACCTTGGGGGGCCTGGCGCTGGCCGTCGGCATCCTGGTCGACGATGCCACCGTGATGATCGAGAATATCGATCGCCATATGGAAATGGAGAAGCCGCTGGAGGACGCGATCATCGATGCCGCCAATGAGATCGTTGTCCCGACGCTTGTCGCCACCCTGGCCATCGCGATCGTCTGGTTGCCGCTCTTCAGGCTCAGCGGCGTGTCCAGGTGGCTGTTCATGCCGATGGCGGAGGCGGTCATCATTGCCATGCTCGCCTCCTTCATCCTGTCGCGCACGCTGGTGCCGACCATGGCGAAATACTTGCTCGTCAAGGGCCACCAGGCGTCGCCGGAACGTCAGGAGCATCAGGGTGGCCGGCGTACCAACGTGACGGGACTGATGAGTTTCTTCACCCGTTTTCAAGCCGGCTTCGACCGTCGCTTTAATCGATTTCGCCAAGGCTATGGAGGGTTGCTCGAAGGTGCCGTGGATCGTCGTCGCAGCTTCGTCACCATTTCGCTGGCCATCGCGGTGGGCTCCTTTTCCCTCTTTTACTTCCTGGGGCGCGACTACTTCCCCGAGATTCGGTCGGGGGTCATTCAAATGCATCTGCGCGCGCCGCTCGGCACGCGCATCGAAGTGTCGGCACGCATCACCTCGCTTGTCGCCGAAGACATCGCGGCGTTGCTGCCGGGTCAGGTGGAAAACGTCGTCAGTAATTGCGGGCTGCCGGCTGGACCGCATAACCTCGCCTTCATTCCGACGCCCACGATCGGCTCTCAGGATTGTGATCTGACGATCCTCTTGAAAGATGGCAAGTCGCCGGTGTGGGAGTACCGGCGCATTCTCCGCGAGGGCTTGAGGGAGCTCTATCCAGGGACCGAATTCACCTTTCAGCCTTCCGATCTGACGGCAAAGATCCTCAACTTCGGTGAGCCCGCGCCGATCGATGTGCAGATCAACGGCCCGGATTACTATCCGAACTACGAGTTCGCCCGCAAATTGGTGGGCCGGTTGCGTCGAATTCCCGGTGCCTCGGACGTGGTGATCCAGCAGACGATGCGCACGCCGACCATCATGGTCGAAGGCAACCGCACGTTCGGACTTGAGGTGAAGAAGACCGAGAAGGACATCGCCGACAATCTCCTTCTGACGACCGCCGGGAGTCAACAGGTCGACCAGCTCTATTGGCTCGATCCCGCAACCGGCTTCTCGTATATGATCAACGTCTACATCCCGCAGCCGCAGATCAATAGCATCAATAGTCTCAAGACCATCCCTGTCGGTTCCGCCGGCCATGCGTCAGATACGGGGGTGGAGCTGCTCGGGAATTTGGCCAGCCTCTCACCGGTGGGAATACCGGGTGTGGTCACGCACGGGAACATTATGCCGTTGTTCGACATCTACATTTCCGCCGAAGGACGTGACCTCGGCGGGGTGCTAGAGGACGTCCAGGAGATCACTCATGACATGGAGAAGGAGTTGCCCGAAAGTGCGGAGATCCAAATCCATGGCCAGGCCTCCCTCATGCACGATGCCTATGCTGAACTGGTCTTCGGCTTGCTCGCCGCGATCGTGCTGGTCTATCTGCTGATCGTCGTCAACTTCCAGTCCTGGCTCGATCCCTTCATCATCATCACGGCTTTGCCCGGCGCACTGGCGGGCGTTGCCTGGTCGTTGTTCCTGACCCATACGAGGCTGTCGGAACCGGCGCTCACGGGCGCCATCATGTGCATGGGCACGGCGACCGCCAATTCGGTCCTCGTTGTCTCCTATGCGCGTGACCAGCTCCAAGAGCATGGTGACGCGCTGCGGGCCGCGATCGAAGCCGGGAAGACCCGTTTTCGCCCCGTCCTGATGACGGCTTCTGCCATGATCCTGGGCATGGTCCCCATGGCGACGGGGTATTCGCAGAATGCGCCGCTGGGTCGGGCCGTCATCGGTGGCTTGCTCGTGGCGACCGTCTTTACCCTGTTCTTTGTGCCCTGCGTGTACGCGATTATCTACAGCCGGCAAATGGCTCGGCAAAAGGCATTGGTCCCGCGATGAAGGCACTCAGCAGAAAGTACGTTGCATTGTTGGCGATCTTGTTGTTGCTGCTCTATCTTGGGCATAGAATTTATGACAGCAGACGAGACGCCGCGGCGCTCCGCGACGCGACGCTTAAAGGCGCCGTTCCCACCGTGGCCGTCGTCTCTCCCACGCCGGTGCCGGCCACTGAAAGTATCACGCTTCCCAGCACTATTGCGGGTTGGTATGAGGCGTCGATCTACGCGCGAGTCACGGGTTATGTGAAGATGTGGTATAAGCGCTATGGAGACCGGGTGAAGAAGGGTGACGTCCTTGCCGAAATCAGCACGCCGGATCTCGACGCCGAATATCGGCAGGCAACAAAGGATCTTGAATCGGAACGCGCCAAGTATCGGCTCGCCGCGGTGACGGCCAAACGTTGGATGACGCTCCGCCCAAATCATGCGGTCTCCGAGCAGTCGATTACGGTGAAGGAACAAGAACTGAGAGCCCAGGCTGCAGTTGTCGAGGCCGCGGAACAACAGGTCAAGAACATCGAGGCGTTCATTGGGTTCAAAACAATCATCGCTCCCTTTGACGGAGTGGTGATCCAGCGCAACATCAACGTCGGCGACCTGGTCAGCAAAAAAGGTAATCTCAGCACGCCCAATGCGATCACCAACCTTTTTACGTTGGCCGTCGTCGATCGGTTGCGACTCTTTGTCGATGTGCCGGAGTTCTTCGGGCCATTCCTTCACCCAGGCTTGACGGCCGACGTCACCGTACCTCAATTGCCCAATCGCCATTGGACCGCCAAGTTCCTCACTGTTGCAGGTGGATTCGAGGCCGCGACGCGGACGGCGACCACGGTCTTTACGATCGACAATGAAGACCAGGCGCTCTGGCCAGGTTCTTACGCTGACGTCCACCTCACGGCATCGGTTAATCGGCAAGCCTTTATCATTTCGACCAGTGCTCTGGTCTACCAAGAGCAAGGCATGCAAGTGGCCGTGGTGACGGAGGACAACCATGTGCATTTCAAATCTATCACCGTGACCCAGCTCATGGATAACGCAGTCGAGGTGGCGGCGGGGATTTCCACGAGCGACCGCGTCATCAATAATCCCAACGCTACGTTGCTCGAAGGTGACCAGGTACGCATCGTCACGCCGAGGCAGGGGTATGACCTCGTCACGACAGAAGAGTCCGAGGCAAAGACACCATCATAATAATAACGATGACCATGGCGAGCTGACGGTGCTCAGCACGTTTAAGCGAGGAAGCGACAGCAGTCCTCATGTGTTTGGTGGTGATCGCTCACCGCTGACATTCGGCCCATTGAGCCTTGCGTGTCAACCAATCGAAGGGGACCCTCTTCGTAAGAATCTTCGTATTTCTATCCTGAACATTCAGGCGTGTAGATTTCCATCATTCCTTCGCCCACGCCGTCGCCACAATAGCCTGCATTGTCGATCGGTATGGGTAGTTTCCACCAGTTCGGGCTAAGGCTGTCGCCACTGCATCGATGATCGGGCCGGCTGTCCCGCCGCGTCCTTGAATTTCGGCGAGGACCGGCGCGCCTTCGATGAGCCCGATCGCTAGTGAGTGAGCCGTGTTGCTGGAGCACTCTTTCTGAACGAGATGAATCTCGATACGATCAAATCCGCTCGCAGGCTACGTTTTTGATAGCGCCAGGCTCTTGAATGTCAATGGGAATATGTAGTTGTGTTTGCGGGTAAGTCTAGATCTCACGGAGAACTTCTTCGGAACTTTCTACGCAGGTCGGCGAACGACTTCGCCAGAGAGTGATGAGAGAGCGCTGACCGACAGCGGTCTTCAGAGGGTCTGAGAGTCTTGGTGGCTTGATGCCGAGACATTTCTGTGGCACAAAACCGGTTCACGTCGATCCATGCTTCGCAACCGATCGAGATCGGTTCCACCTGGAGTGAGCAGGAGAGTTGCAGCCCGTTGGAATGATTGAAGCGGAAAGCCATCTCGTCCTTCATGAATTTCGTCCCATCGTGACCCCTTCTCATTTCGGACAGAGCAAGGAGAGTGCCACCCGAATGATTGAATGGAGAGTGCTGAGTTTTTCTGATATTGCGTGATTTTGAAAGGTAACGATTCCTCGGACGGACCTGATGAAGCCTCAGCTCCTGTATCCGGAAGGATGCAGAGATGTATCTCAACGTACAGGGGAGTAGTCCAAATGGAACTGATCGGCCGGTGCAGGACGTGTGGGAACTAGAACTCTCCTGCGTTCACTTCTCGCACTCGTTCTGCCGGGATGCTGAGTGCGGCTAAAAGGTAGTCTTTGAATTGGTCGCTATAGGGTTGGACGGCGATGGCTCGTTGCATGCAGAGCAGCCAGGCATCGCGTTCTTCGTACCCAATGGGGAACTGTTTGTGGAATCCCGGAATGCTGATCGGTCCATAGTGCTGCTGAAATAGCTTGGGGCCTCCAAGCCAGCCGCACAGGAAATAGGTCAACTTCTTGCGCGATTCGCTTAGATCGGGAGGATGCATGCTTCTGATGGTTTCAGCCTCAGGCAGCGTATCCATATTGAGGTAAAATTCGTTCACCAAGCTGGTAATTCCCGCCAGTTCACCCGCTTCTTGATACGGAGTGGTTTGCACGCTGTTTTTCTGTTCATCAACGGACATATATAGATCTTTGCGAGGTCTGGTGTTAATGCTTGGTGTAGAAGGGGAGGGTCTGAACAACGGCCGGATGTCTGCCGCTCTCGAATTCCACGGCCAGTTCCGTGCCGGGTTTACTGAAGTCGCGCAGAGGAAATCCGAATGCGATGGTCTTGTTGAGCTGAGGGGAACGGACTGCGCTGCTGATCCAGCCAACCTCGCGATTACCGTTATAGAGTTTGGCTCCATGCGGTGGAACGCCTGTATCTTTAAGGACCAGCCCGACCAGCTTGCGGCGCACATTGCCGTATGTATCCATGCGCGCAACGACTTCTTGTCCCGGATAGCATCCTTTGTTCAAGCTGAAAGCCTTTTCCTCAAGATTGGCTTCGGGCGGAACAATCTCTTCGTTCAAATCAGGCCCGGCTTCCGGGAGGCCGGCTTCGATGCGTAAGGCCTCTCGCGCATGGCTTCCGATGGCCCTCATGCCGAGTTTGTTCCCTACCTGCATGGCACTGGTCCATGCTGTCAGGAGACTATCCGTGGGAAGGAGCACCTCGATATCAGTCTCCCCCGTTTCTTCGGTGCGTAACACGAGAGCATGATGTCCGCCGATCTGTGCGGTGACGAAATCGACCGGCTTTAAATCCGTGACGTCCACTCCGAACGCGGATTGCATCACATGCGGGGCCTTCGGTCCGCTGATCAACAGCAATCCCCAGCTCTCGGCACAGTTTTCCATTTTGGCTTTGGTCCCATAGAGCAGGAATTTGCGTAAGGTCTGAAATGTAATTTCCCCGATCTCGCCGACATCCTCCAGCATGACGGATTCTGTCTGCATATACACACGGAAGTACGTGAGCATCTTGCCTTTGTGGGTCAACAGGCTGGAATAGCGGCCTTGTCCCGGTTGGAGGGAAAGGATGTCGTTGCTGATGACGCTTTGCAACCACTTCACGCGATCCTCGCCTGTGACACGAAGCTTGCCGCGATGAGAGAGATCGGCTATCCCCACGGCCTGGCGGACGGCCCGATGTTCGGCTGTAACATCGCCGTAGTGAGCCGGTATTTCCCAGCCGGTGATATCCTCAAACGTCGCTCCAAGTCTGGCATGTTGCCCATGAAGCCGGGATCGTTTCATCGATTTCTCATTTGATGTTGCGCCAGACAATGATGGCTGAGGCTTAGCAGCGAGGACTTCTTCCACCAGGTCTTTTGTCCGGGCAGAAAATTCATTGCGAGAGACGACTTTCGTCACGCCCAGCGCTTTCACGCGGTTCCAGGTATCGACTTCTTCATGATTGGCAAAAGCCAACGTCGGAATGCCCTTCAGCCGTGGATCGGCTTGCAGCTTCTCCAACGCCTGAAAAGCGTCAAGAGTCAGGTCGTTCATATTGAAGAGGATCGCCCCTGGGTTGACGGACAGGGCTTTGTTGACAATATCCTGTTGTGTACGTGCTTTTTCAAGCCGGTATTCCGGTTGGCGCAATGCGTCCCGGACTTTGGTGTAGAAAAATAGATCTGTAATAGCAACGAGAATGGTTTTTTCGATCATAGGCTTAGGTTCAAACTAAGGTTGAGGTATATCCGATACAAGCGAATACTTATCCAAGAGTCGTAAGGCATCTCGTGAACCAAGGCAATTTGGGGTGAATGCTTAACTTCGACCGTGACCTCAACTTTTCAGTTCAGAGAACTGACCAACCGTCCGAGCGCCTTCCGAGCCAGCGCATAGTTTGGATCCAGCGCGAGCGCTTTCTTATACGAATCAATGGCTTCCGTCCAGTTTCCTTTTCGCTCGTACACGCGGCCGAGATTGAGATGGGGATAGGCCGGACTCTCGTAGCGCTTGGCATGTATCGCCTTCTGAAACCAGGGAATGGCTTCGTCGAATTCACCCTTCTCAATCAAATAGGCGCCGATATCATTGTAGGGATTGCCGAAGTCCGGATCCTGGGCGATAGCCTTGTGGCATTCATCAATGGCCTCGTCAATTCGTCCCATCCAGCTATAGGTCCATCCCAAGAACGTATAGGCTTCAGCAGTGGGATGGGTGGCCAGCGATTTCTTGTAAAGGTTGACGGCCTCTTCAAGTTCACGTTTCATCTGTTGTTCATAGGCCTGCTGAAAGAGATCCCATGCCTGGCGCTTGTCTTCCTCGCGCCCTTCGCCTTGGACTAAAAAATCTTGAATATCCATGGTCAGGCTGATGAAAAAAATCCCCCTCCGTCGTTCTCGGTCGTACGAACTCCTCAACGTACTGAGAAGTACGCCTCCGGGTTCGCACTCCCTGCGGCCTTGCCGGATGACCTTTTTGATCAGCCTGCAGGCTGCCAGCATACTGGGCTATTTCATTACTCCTGTTTCAGTTTCTTCCTGATCAATTCCGCCCCATATCGTCCGGACAGCAGCATTGAGCCGAAGGCCGGGCCCATTCTGGGGGTACCATATACGGCGGCGACCGCCAATCCGATCACGAAGCAATTTGGATACACTTCTCCGGTACGATCCATGACCTCTTCTTCGGATCGTGCGACCCACATGGCACCGTTTCCCGGGATCTTATTATACAGGTTCCGCTTGTGAAGGAGTTCGATCAGAACAGCATCATGGCCGGTGGCATCGACTACGATCTTGCTTTCAAGAGCGATGGGATCGACATGGATGATATCATGACCTGCCATCTCGGCGGTGGTGCTGTTGACGACGACTCCATCCAAAAGGCCGCCATTGCGCAGGATCAAATCGACCACGCGCGTGAGATTCATGGTCTTGGCGCCGGCATTGTATGCCGCAGCAATCAAGGCTCCTGTCGCGTGCGGTGGATCGACCATATACATCCCCTCACACTCTTTGATCCGCTTACAAGGCACGCCGATCTCTTCGAGGATTTCATTGGCCGGCTCGCAGATGGTGGCCTTGTTCATGAGATACCCGCCGGACCAAAACCCACCACCGAGAGCAAGGCTTTGCTCGATGAGGACGGTGCGAAATCCCATTGCGGCCAAATCGCGTGCGCAAATAAGCCCGGATGGTCCCGCACCGACGATGATCACATCGCTTTCGATCAGCTGATCAAACTCTTTATAATATTCTCGGGCGATCTGCCGGGTGATGTCTCTTTCCCGTAGCGGGGCAGGTCTCGGTTTAGGCATTGCAACCTCGTTAATCGTTAACTGTGAATCGTTGGCCTGTGAGCCATGGATACCATTCGTACGTTTAACGTTTAACAAATAACTAACGA
This sequence comes from Nitrospira sp., assembly GCA_025936075.1. Lineage (GTDB taxonomy): Bacteria > Nitrospirota > Nitrospiria > Nitrospirales > Nitrospiraceae > Nitrospira_D. The sequence continues at coordinate 12,314 of JAICUC010000049.1, forward strand.
TTAACGGTAAATTTCAGAACCGGTTTTTTTGAACTCTTCGGCTTTCTCCTTCATGCCGAGCTGAATAGCTTGTTGCTCATCAACTTGGAGCTGCGCGGCGTAATCTCGAACGTCTTGCGTGATTTTCATGGAGCAGAAATGCGGTCCGCACATCGAACAGAAATGCGAGACCTTGGCGGCGTTGTCAGGGAGCGTTTCGTCATGGAACTGCTGGGCCGTTTCCGGATCAAGGGAGAGGTTGAATTGGTCTTCCCAACGGAACTCGAATCGGGCCTTCGACAGCGCGTTGTCCCTCGCTTGGGCGCCGGGATGACCTTTAGCCAGATCGGCCGCGTGCGCCGCAATTTTATAGGTAACGACGCCCGTCTTAACGTCCTCGCGAGTCGGTAAGCCCAAATGCTCTTTGGGAGTCACGTAGCACAGCATGGCGCAGCCGTACCAACCGATCATGGCAGCGCCGATGCCCGATGTAATATGGTCGTAACCGGGGGCGATGTCGGTTGTCAGTGGGCCTAAGGTGTAAAACGGAGCCTCTTGGCAGGTCTCAAGCTGCTTTTCCATGTTGGCCTGAATCATATGCATGGGCACATGGCCCGGGCCTTCGATCATGACCTGGACGTCATGCCGCCATGCGATCTTGGTCAGCTCGCCTAATGTCTCGAGTTCGGCAAACTGCGCTTCGTCGTTGGCGTCGGCGATCGATCCAGGTCGGAGTCCGTCACCTAGACTGAACGCGACATCGTAGGCCTTCATGATTTCACAGATTTCTTCGAAATGCGTGTAGGCGAAGTTTTCCTGGTGGTGAGCCAGACACCATTTCGCGTGAATCGACCCGCCTCGCGATACAATCCCGGTCGTTCGATTTGCGGTCATCGGCACATAGGTTAGGCGCACGCCGGCGTGAATCGTGAAGTAATCGACGCCCTGTTCCGCCTGTTCGATCAGGGTATCGCGGAAAATTTCCCACGTCAGGTCTTCCGCTTTGCCGTTCACTTTTTCGAGCGCTTGATAGATCGGCACCGTTCCGATCGGCACAGGTGAATTGCGGATGATCCACTCGCGCGTTTCGTGAATATTCTTGCCGGTCGACAAATCCATCACGGTATCGGCGCCCCAGCGAGTCGACCAGATCATTTTCTCGACTTCCTCTTCGATGGATGAGGCGACGGCGGAATTGCCGATATTGGAATTGATCTTGACGAGGAAGTTCCGGCCGATGATCATCGGTTCGCTTTCCGGATGGTTGATGTTCGATGGGATGATTGCGCGTCCACGGGCGACCTCGTCGCGCACGAATTCCGGCGTGATCACCCGAGGAATAGCGGCGCCCCAGGCAAATCCAGGATGCTGCTTCATGACACCGCCCTGGCCGTTCCGGGATGCAGCCTCGGATTCGGTTTGGCGCGATTGGTTCTCGCGGATGGCGATAAATTCCATTTCCGGTGTCACGATGCCTTTTCGTGCATAATGCAGTTGGGTCACGTTTCTGCCGGGTTTCGCCCGCAATGGTTTACGAATGTGTTGAAAACGAAGCTCGGCCAGCTTCGGATCGGTCGCACGAATGCGGCCGTAGGTTGAGCTTACCTGTGGAAGCTCTTCAACATCCTGCCGGCTGAACACCCACGGGCGTCGCAAGGGCGCAAGTCCTTCACGGACATCGATCGTGACAGCGGGATCAGTATAAGGACCTGAGGTGTCGTAGACGATAACAGGAGCATTGTTTGATCCCGTCCCATTGGTCCCTTTAGTCGGTGTCAAACTAATTTCTCGCATCGGGACACGGACCCCCGGCTGCGTACCGTCCACATAGACTTTCCCCGATGCCGGAAAGGGCGTCGTGGTCAATGGGGAAGTCGGGACCCCCGTCCCCTTAACGGATCCATTTGTATTAGTCGGGATGCTCATAAAGAGATCCTTTCCTGGTTGGTCGATATCCGGAGCTCAAAACCGACGCCGTATTCGCGCAATAAAAAAGCCGCTTTCCCAAGAGTTGGGGGAATGCGGCTGAACCTCACAAGATCCGCTGTCGTCCCGGCTTCCCTACGCTGGTATTACCCAGGTCAGGTTGTGAGGGTCGTCCGATCGTTCGGACTCTCAGCCTCAAGGCCCCCCTAGCTCTAGCTATTGGTGCTGATCGTATTCCTTAGAGATAAGCCAAGTCAATCGGCTATTAGACCCATTCCATCCACTATCATTTGGGACGGCCGGCTAGGACTTTTCCTCATAGGGCGATTCGTTGATTGTCATGGAAGGCTATCGTAAAATGAATTTCCTTACGGTCGGAGGAATATTGTGGCGGCTACTGCGACAGTATCGAGGCCAATCACCGAGTATCAGACGCAATCGGCGGAGGAATTGTACCGTCGGACAGCAGCGGCCAAGAGCGTACTTGGCGAGCGGGTGATGATCCTGGGCCATAATTACCAACGGGACGAGGTCATCCAGCATGCCGATTTTCGCGGTGACTCGCTTTTGTTGGCGAAATTGGCCTCCGAACGGTCCGAACGCCCTTACATCGTCTTTTGTGGCGTCCACTTTATGGCCGAGACGGCGGACATCCTCAGCCGCTCTCAACAAACAGTCATTCTTCCGGACATGGCTGCGGGTTGCTCGATGGCCGATATGGCGGCGATCGAACAGGTTGACCAGTGCTGGGAAACGTTGGGACGTGTGGTTTCGGTGGAAGATACCGTGATGCCGGCGGTCTATGTAAACTCCGCGGCGGTGCTCAAGGCGTTTTGTGGTGAACATGGGGGAATTACGTGCACGTCCTCCAATGCCAAAGCTGTGATTGAATGGTGCTGGGCCAGGCGAGAAAAAATTCTCTTCTTTCCTGATGAGCACTTGGGCCGTAATACGGCGAACAAGATGGGCATTCCCCGCGAACAGATGATCGTGTGGGACCCCTATCAACCCAACGGTGGGAATACCAAGGAAGCCATCAAACGAGCCAAACTGATCTTATGGAAAGGTCATTGCAGCGTCCATCAGATGTTTCAACCGGTCCATGTGGACCACTTCCGCAAGCAGTACCGGGACGGCAAAGTCATTGTGCATCCAGAATGTCACGAAGACGTGGTCAATAAGGCGGATCTTATCGGATCGACCGAGTTCATCATTCGCACGGTGACCTCCGCGCCGGCCGGCACGACATGGGCGATTGGGACGGAATTGAATCTCGTCAATCGACTGAAGCATGAACTCACCGACAAGAAGGTTTTCTTCCTGTCATCCACGGTCTGTCAGTGTGCCACTATGTTCCGAATCGATGCGGCACACCTCTGTTGGGCGATAGAGAATCTTGCCGAAGGCCAGGTCGTCAACCGTATTGTAGTGCCGGAAGACGACAAGCGCTGGGCGAAGGTTGCGCTCGACCGCATGATGGCCGTCAGTTAAGGCTGGTGCCTCCCCCCTTCCTTCCGGTATAGTCCATCGATTCAGTATGATCATTCAGTGAATGCTCGGGTCCATTGTCTATGGATTACAAATCAACGCTCAATCTGCCGAAAACCGATTTCCCGATGAAGGCCAATCTGCCGCAGCGCGAGCCTGAAATGTTGGCCTGGTGGGAGCAACAGAAGCTCTATGAGCAGATTCAGGCGAGGGGGCATGGACGGCCTCGGTATGTGCTCCACGATGGCCCTCCGTATGCCAACGGCCGTATCCATATCGGGCACGCATTGAACAAGATTTTGAAAGATATCATCGTGAAGTCGAAGACCATGGCCGGCTTTCAGGCACCATA
>JAICUC010000208.1 GCA_025936075.1 Nitrospira sp.
CCGTTCGACATCGATCTTGGCCTTCTTCCTGATTTTCGCCGCCGTTCCACGCGGCGCCTGCCCGGCCTGCTCAAAGGCCGCACAGGCCTGCAGTTCCACCTCCAGCCAGATCTCGTATTTATGCTTCAGATCCCAGATCGCTTTCATCCGGGGACGTGTATAGCGTTCAATCACTATCCGCTCTCCTCCAGATCCCCCGATCCGGGTCCGCCCGCTTCGCAGCCAACCGCGACTCGGTGGCCAAGGCTTTATCTAGAACCGCGTTCACAAACTTTGAGGCGTCGCCATCGCCGAAACTCTTGGCGAGTTCGATGGCTTCGTCCATCGTGACCTTCGCAGGCACCTCATCCAACCACAGCAACTCATACAGTCCGGCACGCAAGATGTTGCGGTCGACAATCGGCATGCGACTCACCGTCCAATTCGTCGCATACTTACCGATGGTGGCATCAAGCTCCTGTTTGTGTTCCAACACTCCCCGCACCAATCGTTCCGCGAACGCTTTTGACTCATCGGATACCGAGTATTCACGCCAAAACTCGTCGAGGTGCACGGCGGCTTTCCCCTGAATGTCATGCTGAAACAGGATCTGCAAAGCCCGCTCGCGTGCCTGATGACGGGCTCCCATAACGGTTACTTCGCAAGCCGCCGCGCGGCCTGCCGTAATCCAGCCGATGGCCCCGCATCCGAATTCTGTCCCATGGTCTTCACGCGTCTCATCACCATCACCATTTCGATCGCGGACTTCGCTGCCTCGCCGCCACGGTTGAATTTCCTCGTGTCCGCGCGCGCCACCGCCTGCGCAACCGTCTCAGTGGTCAACACACCGAAGATGATCGGAACATCGGTGTCTAACGCCGCCCGACCGATGCCCCGGCTGACTTCGGCACTAATATACTCGAAATGCGGGGTGTCACCCCGAATGACCGCCCCTAGGCAGACGATCGCATCAAACCGACCAGACTGGGCCATGCCGCGCGCCACCAGTGGAATTTCGAATGCCCCCGGTACCCGCAGGACATTTATATTTTCTTTACGGACACCATGGGCAGTCAGCGTCTTGACGCAGGCATTCACTAATTTATTCGTCACCTGTTGATTGAACTTCGCAGCGACGATGCCGATTCGAGATCCCGCCGGGGAACCACTCATTTTTCTATGCTTCATCTTTCAATTCAATAGCCGTCTTGCCTCATGGACGAGACTTGACTTGAAGGAGCCTGTCAAACTTTCTTGAGAAGGTGTCCCAGCTTCGCTTTCTTCGTCCGAAGATACCGAACATTCGCGGCGCGCGGAGGTATCTCAATGGGAACGCGTTCGACGACCTTAAGACCATAGCCTTCGATCCCGACGATCTTGCGCGGATTGTTCGTCATCACTCTGATCGCATGCAGGCCAAGATCCACAAGAATCTGCGCACCTACGCCGTACGTTCGCAGGTCAGGCTTAAAACCCAACTTTAGATTTGCCTCGACCGTATCGCTCCCTTGATCCTGCAGCCCATAGGCCTTGATCTTATTCAGCAACCCGATCCCTCGGCCTTCTTGATTCAGGTACAAGAGAACGCCTCGACCCTCCTTCTGAATGATCTCCATCGCGGCGTGCAATTGATCGCGGCAATCGCAACGCAACGATCCTAATGCGTCGGCCGTCAAACATCCGGAATGTACACGGACGAGCGTCGGCGTCCCGACGTCGACACGACCCTTCACCAACGCGATGTGCGTGACGTTGTCAATCAGGTTCTCAAATGCCACTGCTTCGAACTCGCCGAACATAGTCGGCAAGCGGGCGCTCGCCGCCCTCTTCACGAACGTTTCGCGCTGCATTCGGTATTCGATGAGAGATTTAATCGTGACCATCTTCAGCTTATGGTGCTTCGCAAACTTCGTGAGTTCAGGCACGCGAGCCATTGTGCCGTCCTCATTCATGATTTCGCAGATGACGCCCGCCGGCGTAAGCCCGGCCAACCGCGCGAGATCGACAGATCCTTCAGTCTGACCCGCTCGTTTCAATACGCCGCCAACTTGCGACTTCAGCGGGAAAATATGCCCGGGTCTGGCCAAATCAGCCGGTGTACTTTTAGGGTCGATGGCCACATGAATGGTCGTGGCTCGATCCGCTGCGGAAATACCGGTTGTGATGCCTTTGCGCGCATCAATTGACACAGTAAAGGCGGTCCCGAACATCGCCGTATTCTCGGAAGCCTGCGGTGGCAACTGCAGTTCTTCCACCCTTTCAGGCGTCAGAGTTAGACAAATGAGGCCGCGGGCATGCGTGGCCATGAAGTTGATCACCCGCGGAGTGACTTTCTCCGCCGCAATGACCAAGTCACCCTCATTTTCGCGATCCTCGTCGTCCACCAAGATGATGCACTTCCCTTTCTTGATGTCACGAATCGCATTTTCGATGGTATCGAAAGGAGTGGTCATGTCTAAGTCCTACCGATCGCGGCACGACAATTTACCATTAAACATCGAAGATTTAGCAATGCAGGAGGGTGACACATAACCTTGTTTCTGCCCCGACTGTCAACCAAAAAAATAGACCGAACTCCTCTTGAGTCCTGCCGAAATGAGGGCTTCAAGACCAAGCATGTCGATCATATCAGGTGAGAGAGGTGATTGTTTTAACAGTCTCCGCCTTCACATAAGGATCGATAAGGGACTCGGGTCTCTTTCAGCATTGTTGCGGCCTAGGAGTCTAGTGTAGTCTGCCGCCTGGTATGTCCATCCTCGACAAGACAGACATGCTGGACGAGCCTGGAGATGCGGATCCTCCCCAGACGGACCAGAACGAGTCCCCTGCCGGCACCGAGCTGAGTCCCGCTCCTGAGCATGAAACAGTCCCTCGAGCCGACACAACTGCAGTGGTACCGGTCACGGCTTTGCAGCAGTACTTGGCCGAGGTGCGGCGGTACCCATATCTTTCAAAAGAAGAGGAGCTTCAGCTGTTTCAGGAGTACCAGACACACGGCAGCCGCGAGGCGGCAGTCAAGCTCATTATGGCCAACCTACGTGTGTCGGTCTCAATTGCAGCCGAGTATCTCCACACCGGCGCCGACCATATGGACCTGATTCAAGAAGGCAACGTCGGCCTGATGCAAGCCATCAAGAAATTCGACCCCTCGAAAAACGTGCGCTTCTATGCGTATGCCGCATGGTGGTCACGGGCTTACATCCTCCGTTACTTATTACACACCTTTCGGCTGGTCAAGGTGGGGACGACTCAGGATCAACGAAAACTGTTTTATAACTTAAAAAAGGAAAAGGCAAAGCTCGAACGGGATGGCTTCGCGCCTGATACGAAATTACTCGCTGATCGTCTGAACGTGCGGGAGCGCGACGTGATCGAAATGGATCAGCGCCTCGGCAACTGGGAGTTATCGCTCGACCAGCCGATCGGTGAAGACCAAGACAGCACGCTGCTTGATGTCTTGCCGTCCCACCAAGAACCGGCGGACGAACAGCTCGCAGATCATCAGCTCAAGGCCCTCTTCAGGACAAAGCTGGCCGAGTTCACCACGACACTGGAAGAACGTGACGAAGATATTCTGAGAAATCGCATTCTGTCAGACCACCCTCTGACTTTGGATGATCTGGGCGACAAATACGGCATCACGAAGGAGCGGACCCGTCAATTGGAAGCCCGCATCATCAAACGCCTCCGTGACTATCTTAAAAAAGATATTAAAGATTTTGATCGATTACGGATGTGATATCCCGTCATTCACCCACGCAAAATACTTCTGGAATATTGATTTCTCAATAGGTTAGGATGCACAAATCTCCACAGTGGAGAGAATGTTGGCGCTATAAAAATCCTTTGAGCCCCCTCTTGACTTAGGTGAACGAAGGCCTATCTCCACCGAGTCACAGGCTGCCGGGACTGCAAGCGAGTTCAGCCCAACTTTCAGCCGTTAATACCTAACGAGTTAACTTTCATCAGGAGGAGGTTCTGCTATGGGTACAGCCGAGAAGGAAAAGAAGAATGTGGCCAAGGGATTTCAACCCTTAGGCGAACGGGTGTTTGTCACCTACACCGAGGAGTTGGATCGGACCGCCGGTGGTATTTATGTGCCGGATTCAGCGAAAGAAAAGCCCCAACGGGGAGTGGTTCAGGCAGTCGGGAAGAAAGTGGAAAACGTCAAAGTCGGTGACCAAGTGCTGTTCGACAAGTATTCAGGCAGCAAGCTTCGGATTGAGGATGAAGAATGCTTGATCCTCAAGGAAGAAGACATCCTCGGCATCTTTACCAGCTAAAGTCCAGCCACAAGCAATGGCGCAAATTAATTAATAGAAAAACGAGACCAGGAGGAACCCAATGGCAAAGCAACTGATGTACGGCGATACAGCACGAGCCACTATCCTGAAAGGGGTGAATCAGCTCGCGGACGCCGTCAAGGCAACCCTTGGTCCAAAAGGCAGGAATGCGATTTTGGATAAGAAATTCGGTGCACCGACCATCACCAAGGACGGCGTCACCGTTGCCAAGGAAGTCGAGCTCAAGAATCCGTACGAGAACATGGGCGCCCAGCTGGTCCGCGAAGTAGCCAGTAAGACCAGCGATACGGCGGGCGATGGGACCACCACCGCAACGGTATTGGCCCAAGCCATCTTCCGCGAGGGTGCGAAGAACATCACCGCCGGGGCCAACCCGATGGAGATCAAACGAGGAATCGACAAGGCCGTCGAGGCCGTCACCGCCGAACTCAAGAAGCTCAGCAAGCCGTGCCAAAGCAAGACCGAAATCTCGCAAGTCGGGACCATTTCAGCCAACAACGACAAGACCATCGGCGACCTCATCGCGGAAGCCATGGAAAAGGTCGGCAAGGACGGCGTCATCACCGTGGAAGAAGCCAAATCCATGACCACCTCGCTGGACGTTGTCGAGGGCATGCAATTCGATCGCGGCTACATCTCTCCCTATTTCGTCACCAACGCGGAACGGATGGAATGTTCCGTGGAAGAACCGCTCATCCTGATCAACGAAAAGAAAATCAGCAGCATGAAGGACCTGCTCCCGTTGCTCGAGCAAGTGGCCAAGATGGGCAAACCGCTCGTTATCCTGGCTGAAGAAGTCGAAGGTGAAGCGCTGGCCACTCTCGTGGTCAACAAGCTGCGCGGCACCTTGAATGTGGCGGCTGTGAAGGCTCCCGGCTTCGGCGATCGCCGCAAGGCCATGCTGGAGGATATCGCGATCCTCACCGGCGGCCAGGTGATTTCTGAAGACATCGGCATCAAGCTCGAGAACGTCAAGCTGACCGATCTCGGCCGCGCCAAGCGCGTCACGATCGACAAGGACAACACGACGATCGTGGAAGGGTACGGCGATTCCAAGAAGATCGAAGGGCGCGTGAAGCAGATCAAAGCCCAGATCGAAGAAACCACCTCGGACTACGATCGTGAAAAGCTGCAAGAGCGGCTGGCGAAGATTGTGGGCGGCGTGGCCGTCATCAACGTCGGCGCCGCGACCGAGACCGAGATGAAGGAGAAGAAGGCCCGTGTCGAGGACGCGCTGCACGCCACGAAGGCGGCGGTGGAAGAAGGTATCGTCCCCGGCGGAGGGGTCGCCTATCTCCGCTGCATCAAGGCCCTCGAGGGACTCAAAGACGTCACCACCGAACAGAAAGTCGGACTCGACATTGTCAGGCGTGCGCTCGAAGAACCGATCCGACAGATCGCCGCGAATGCCGGAGCGGAAGCATCGGTCATCGTCGGCAAGGTTCGGGAAGACAAGAACGCCAACGGTGGATACAACGCCGCGACTGATGAGTATGTCGATATGATCAAGGCCGGTATCATCGACCCGACCAAAGTGTCGCGAACGGCGCTTCAGAACGCCGCCAGCGTGGCAGGCTTGATGCTCACCACCGAGGTCATGATCACCGAACTCCCCGAGGAGAAGAAAGAGCCGGCAATGCCGGGCGGCGGACACAGCCACGGCATGGAAGGGATGTACTAAAACCGACGAGCTGGCGGCCTAGAGCCAATCGCTCGGAAAGACGCATGAGGGCCCGGCGGGCAACCGCCGGGCCCTTCGTGTTTTCTCCCTTCCTTTCCTGCCTCTTTATAGAGGCAGGTAATCGTACATCCTATGTCTGCAGCTTCATTGTGAATGACTTGTCGGAGGTTTGGCGGTTGCGAACCAAAAGTCATCGAGGTGGTCTACTCATGGTAAAATATTTCTCCACGTCAACCGGTCTCGTAACATACGCGTTGGCATGATTGTCATAGCTCTTCAGTACGTCGCCTTCCGCATATGAGCTGGTCAAAATGATCACAGGATGGTTCTGAGCGTCGGATCTTGTTTGATTTGCGCCAAGACCTCCAATCCGCTTTTTGGGGCAGGTTGAGATCCAAGAGCACCAAATCCGGCTGAAGGCTTTCACTATACAGCCGTTCTTTTCGGAGAAATTGCAGCGCAGCCATGCCATCGTGCGCCACGTGTAAGCGATTGGGAACTTTCGCTTCTAATAGTGCCTCGTGGTGATATGAACAAGCGCTTTCTGCCGTTACAGAGTAACTTATCGATTTTCATTTATCCTTCGGTTCATGCTGCTATGGAGCATTCGGCCGACGGACCGCTCAGTGTAAAAAAGAAGGTCGTACCAACTCCCGGCGTCGATTCCG
>JAICUC010000268.1 GCA_025936075.1 Nitrospira sp.
GAGCCCTATCTCATCGATGCTGAGCCGATCGGCACCGTGCCGGTACCCGGCACGGTAAAGGGAGCGGCGAAGGCGGGCATGCAAAAGCTGATAGGGCGTCATGCCGAGGTGCTCATCGACTGTCTCGGCGGACGGCTCGCATTCGAGCGAACCGGCACGAGGCTGTATGACGCGCTGATGGGCAAATTCGTGGTTCGAAAGGATGAAGCGACGATGGTCTCCATGGAGCAGCTTATGCAATTCCGCGCCGAGGAAGCGGCGCACATAGGCATCTGCTGGGATGCGTTGCGCCAGCTGGGAGCCGACCCGACGTGCGTGACACCCAAGGCCGACACGAATGCCGTCGCGTCGGTCGGGTTGATGCAGATCATCACCGATCCGCGCATGACCATCGGACAGAGTCTCCATGCGATTCTTGTCGCGGAACTGGCGGACAACGACGGATGGGCGCTTCTTATCACCTTGGCTCAACAGATGAGTCAGGACGATATGGTTGCTAATTTCCGCCGAGCCTTGGAAGAAGAAGACCGCCACCTTGAGGCATTGCGCCAATGGATGAAGCAGATCGAGTTGAACCAGGCGGGAATACAATGACGACTTCCGGTACCGTATGAGTCGATAGAACTGAACAGTGATGGTGTCATGAGTATGAAGCGATCAGGCATCATTGTCGGCAGCAGGCTCGCCGGATTACCCGTCGGAAATGATCTGCTCGCACGGTGATCCACGGTGATCTATGGGGAACCGGAAACAAGCTGTTCCGTTAAAACACAAACAATTATCGGGCTGGGCTTCGGTACGCAATCAAGATCGCAATTCATCCGCTAAGCCTCGCTCCCTCTTGACGTTAGTGGTGGATGTGGGCGCCAGTGGAATTAAGGCCGTACTCCTCAACGAATTAGGAGATTTCGTCGGTCGGAGGGTTCGCCGGGACACCCCTTCTTCCGGCATGCCCGGCGAGGTGATCGATACCATTGTCGCATTGGCTTAGAATTGCGGATCAAGCGACAGAGTGTCGGTCGGGTTTCCCGGCATCATTGTGGATGGCATCGTTCGACAAGCTCCAAACCTTGCCCCGGAGTGGAAAGATTTTAACATCGCTAAGATATTGCAAGCACGGTTGAGAAGACCGGTTCGGGCGGCAAATGATGCCGTGTGCAGGGTTTCGGAGCGATTGCCGGAAAAGGAGTCGAGTTGGTGGTGACTTTGGGTACTGGTGTCGGCACGTCCCTATTCACCGACGGACATCTCGTGCCCAACCTCGAATTCGGCAAAGCCAAATTACGACATGAGATATTACAGAAGGACGGGAAGAAGCAGTGGAACCGGTGCTTGGCAAAATTCATTCTCCGGCTCGAAGAAAGATTCCATTTCACGCGCCTCTACATCGGCGGCGGCAATTCGAAGAATGTGGATATTTCCCTGCTTCCGGCCAATGTCACGATCGTTTCCAACCTGAATGGATTAGCCGGGGGGATCGCGCTGTGGCGGGATGCGGTCCCGCTCGTGAAGCGACGGCTGATCAATAAAGACGAAGGCTTGCAGCGCGAAAGACGTGGAAAAGGCTGATGCCTCGTGACGCGTCGGTTTATTGCCACTTTGTCGATCATGTGGTTTCAGATCCCATAAAATAAATAGATCTATGGCGAACCTGGCGCTCCGTTGGTCCCCTGAGAATCTTCGCAAGGCAAAGAAGCGCCTCGGCGTCACGGTTTTTCGCCCAGGCCAGGAGGAATTGATCGAAGCGGTGATGAAAGGCGAGGACGCCCTGGGAATTTTACCGACCGGCGGAGGGAAGTCACTCTGCTATCAGCTGCCGGCTCTATTTTTGTCTCACTCGGTCGTCGTCGTGTCGCCGTTAATGTCCTTGATGAAAGACCAACAGGACAAGTTTGGAAGATCGATCCATCTCGGTAGCCAAACTCGACAGCACCTTATCTGCGCACGACGAGCGCGAAACGGTGGACGAGATATGGCAAGGGGAGCCGGAGCTCATATACGTGACGCCGGAGCGGTTGGAGCGGGAAGAGACTCTCGCGATGTTGCAGCGTACCGGCGTCTCGCTGCTCGTGGTGGACGAGGCCCATTGTATCTCACAGTGGGGGCACGACTTCCGTCCGGCGTATCTGTCGATCCGTGAAGCCGTGCGCCGCCTTGGGAAACCGCCGGTCTTGGCGCTCACCGCGACGGCTACTCCAGACGTCGCGAGCGATATCCTGCGACAATTGGACATCCCGAAGGCCGCAATCGTCAATCTCGGAAACTATCGCGACAATCTCATCTACGAGGTTCGCCGCACGGTCAATGAAGACGAGAAGGATCATTGTCTGATGGAATTGACGGCGGGTCAGCTGCAAGGCGGACCGGGTTTAGTGTATGTCGCGACAATCCGTGAAGCGAAAGCACTGTTCGAACGGATGAAGCGGACGGGTCTGTCGATCGGTCTTTATCACGGGAAAATGAGCGCAAGAGACCGGCACAGGACGCAACAGGATTTTATGAACAATCGATTCGGGCTGGTGGTGGCGACGAAAGCCTTCGGGCTTGGCATCGACAAACGCGACCTGCGCGTCGTCGTCCACTATTCCCTGCCGGACTCACTCGAAAGCTATGTGCAAGAGACGGGACGGGCCGGACGAGATGGGAAGGCTGCCTGGGGGGTATTGTTGTACCGATTGGAGGACCGACGTGTACAGGCGTACTTTTTAGGAGGCAAATATCCCCGGAGAGAGGATTGCGCCGATCTCTATAGGGCACTGGTCGAGGAACAACGGCATGGAAACAAAGGCATGACGCTCAGAAAGTTGAGCCTCGGCACGTCGTTACACCCGGACAAGGTCAAGATCATCGTGGCATTGCTCGACGCGATGAAGATCGTGCGGCAAGGACGGCGAGTGAAGCTGGCGCGTGCATTCGCCGACGAGGACGAATTCGGACGCTACCTCATCGAATACGAGAGACGTCATCGGTCCGATCAGGATAAACTCGAAGCGATGATGAAGTACGGCCAGACTACTGAGTGCCGCGTTCGCTTTTTAACCAGATATTTCGGGAATGAGTTCCAGAGAGACTGTGGCCGTTGCGATAACTGTCGGACAGACGCCGGACATCGGGTGGTTGATATCCGTGACCTGCATACCGGTATGTCGAGAGTCGCTTGACCGTGGCTACCGCGGCCTACGAAGGCCGCGGCACCGGCGACGCATCTTCATGGTCGCTTCGTGGCGTGGGTCTGCTATCGTGCTACCGGTTTAAGGTTTCGCGCCTTCCGGCTAGCAAGTACCACCCGATTACTAACCCTCCAAGCATGATCCAAGGATGCTCCGCAATATATTGCTCGAATCGCGGGCGCTGTTGTTCCACGGTCTCCTTCACACTGCCGACTGTCTGATCGACAGTTTGGTTGACGGCTGCCATTGCATCGTTTCGCAACTCGTGCACAACATCTTTTGTGCCGTCTATTGCGCTGCTTACTGCGGCCTCAACCGTGTTAAGGGTTTCGTTGGACACGGTTTTAGACGCTTCTGCCAGCTTGTCTGTGGTTCTGTCGTTATCCATCATCGCCTCCTGTGTGATGTAAAGAGTGATCACGTCCTAATTCCAAAATTCGCAAAGGCCGTGCCTCATATTTGATGGTCCATTGCGCATAGCGGCTGCCGGACGCTCCTCGGCGAAGGATGGGAATACTTACTGAATACGAGGGAAATCACCAGTAGGTTTGCGACAGACTTGAGGAGACAATCAACATATCGGTGAGAGCCTGTTCGTGGGAGTGACTGCGGTGCGGAAGGAAAACCCGCTCCGTATAAGACATCAAGTCCGAGTGTAATGAGCCGATGATGGCGATTCGATTGATCGGCAAAATTTTACACGGAAAATCTTGAGGGATGTCGTCAATCAGGCATTGCCGAAGAGGCAGTCGTTATCAACCAGGAGGGATTATGATGACTTTAAAAGTGATGCGAGTGTTATCAGGCGGAATTCTATTGTTTCTATTCAGCATGCCACAGATCGGCGATGTAGCGTCCGCAGCAGATCAACTAAAGGAAGCTCCATGTGAAGTACCGGATGGGCGGAATGCTACGCAGGCCGAGCAAGCCGCGACGAAGGACAGCCATGTCGTGTTCGGCGAAGTCATACGCGTGGACGGCTCGACTTACGTCGTGAAGGATAAGGGAGGCAAAGAAGTGAGCGTGAAGACCGACGAAAAGACGGAACAATCTCCGATCAAGAAAGGAGATCACATTTCGGCGAATATAGATAAGAACAATCATGCCCTGTGGATTCGAGGGAACAGAGGGACGGATCGCCGAACTGAACATGTCTCGGCTGACTGCAATCCGTGACCGGTCCCCATATTCGTGATGATGTCATCGTTATAGAAGATAGAGATAGGGTGAGCGGGGCTCGCCGGGCTGTCCGAGACGATCTATCTCGGATGGGCTCGGTCGAAGCTCGCCTTGCATGATGAGCGGTATAGCTGAATCGGCATACCGGAAGATGTAGCTAGTGCGCAACTATGTTATCTCGGTGGCTTAAATGGACAGCCGTCAGTCTTGCCGCTCTGATGGTCGTTCTCTCAGCCGCCGCGTTCTTTGCGGATGAACCTCTCCGCCGGTATGTTGAACGAACTGTCAACGAAGCGGTGGAGGGATACAGCTTCCAGATCGGCACACTCGACTTACACCCGCTCGCTCTATCGTTGGACCTGGGGGATGTGGTGGTGCAACAACAGGCCCATCCGGATCCTCCATTGATCAGCATTCACGAAATCGTCATCGATGCGCGGTTCGCCGCTCTGTTGAAGGGGAAGGCGAGGGGTGAAATTCATTTCAACGATCCTGTTATTACCGTCACACAGCAGCAAATTAAGACCGCGCTGGCCAAGGCTGACCAAAGAACTGAGCAGACTGTCCTTTGGCAGGATCGGGTTCGAGGCATGATGCCTTTCACGGCGGACCTCTTTATCAAGAACGGGGAGGTGAGGTATGAGGGGCAGCCGAAGGTCGAGCCGATCCGGATGACGGCGCTGGATATTGAGGCGCGCAATCTCACGAATCGTCCGGAAGATACGCAATCCTATCCCTCTGAACTGGTTTTGCGCAGTAGGCTGTTCGA
>JAICUC010000027.1 GCA_025936075.1 Nitrospira sp.
AAAATACCCAGATAAGGCATTTGGCCGAAAACAAACGAGCCGCGCATTCTTCAACGCTCCGGCCGAGGAGCCTAGAACCCGTTTCACCCATTTCGATGAAGAAGACCAGGGCATGGTCGCTAGGGGAAGAGACTTCCACTGTCCGGTCCAGGATACCGCAGCTCCCCGTTTTCCACCGCGGCAAAGGAAGCAAGCTTGTGTCGGTCTGCTTTCGTTTCCGACATGATATGTCGGACGTCCCAGCCTCGAATCGTTAATGCATCTGCGATCAGGGATCGATGGCATCGCCAGGGCACGGCCTCCGCGCACATAATCGTCGTTTTCTTGTTTCTGCCCTGCGCGATCAGCTCTTCAATAGCTCTTTGAAATTCATCCGTCTGCATGTAATCGGCATAGCCGCGAAAACTTTCATTGCGCCAACCGGTGTTGATGGAATCCTTCTTGGGTTTACGCAATCCGCCGAGCTTCGGCATGTGCTTGTACGACATGTCCTCATCCCGCAAGTTCCTTGAAAGCGCTTCGCTATTGTATTGAGGATTGTGGCGAGAGCGGGGAATGGTACGAACGTCGATAAGCTGCTGAATGTCATGCGCCTTTAGGAGTGCGAGAAATTCGTCGATCGGTTTGGTCGAATGGCCGATGGTCCAGAGAGTGTGAGGCATGGCGGGATCATTTCTCGACTGCTTGGGTTGCCCACTGGGTCAAGGATTCCGCATCTTCAATCACATCAATCAGGACTTCATAAAAGGATGTGAGTGTCTGCTTGGCGTTGAGTCGAAACGGGTCTTTGAAGCCGTCGTTCTTTGGAGACATGCTTCATCCGGGTTTGCGTCCTGCTATCATCCGCACCGCGATCGGGAACGTGATGTGAGCACCACGCTGAAACTGTGAAGCAGCTTTGATGATACGGTGTTTCACCTCCAGCCGTTGCGCCTCAGACAGCGTCGCCATGAGATTTTGGATCGGTGCGGCGATCTCCATCAAGCTCGTATAATATTGCTCGGTTGAGCCGTAGGACCATTCCCCAAGAAACTCTTGGTCCGTGATGTCGGTAAGGCCGGCTTTCCCCAACATGCCGGCGAACTCGCCGGGTGTAGCGAGACGAAAGATGCCTGGCGCCATGGGGTCTGTCGACGGTAGGTCGATCACCTGTTTGACGGCAGCCATCGCGAGGGCGATTGAGGGATTTTTTTCCGGAGCGGACCAGACGGCTACTGCGACCCAGCTTCCCGGCTTCAGGACACGTGCGATTTCGGCGGCAGCTTTGGGAATTTCAGGGAGAAACATGAGGCAGAAGCGGCTGGTGACGGCATCGAAGGAAGCAGCCTCGAACGGGAGAGTGGTCACATCGCCGACCCTGAACGTCACGTTAGGCAAGCCCAATTGCTTTGCCTTTCTCTCCGCCACAGCGAGCATATGCTCGGCGAGATCAATGCCTACCACGCTGCCGTTCGCTCCGACTGCCTGGGCGGCGAGAAGCGCCGGATAGCCTGTACCCGATCCCAGATCCAAGACGCGAAGTCCGCTGCGCAGCCTGGCGTCGGCCACGAGCCGGTGGTTCAGGAACGCCATCTGTTCATCGAAGAAGCGATCCCACTTTTCCCAGCCGCCGGCAACACGGTTCCAATCCCGGCGTTGACCGTCAATGACTTGTTCGGGCGATGGCGTTTCCATGAAGTTACCTCAGGGTTTGCAGAGTCTGGCGCATCTCTTGGAGTTCGGACACAAAGAGGTCCAAGTGTTGATCGCGCTGCGGCTGATCATTCTTGAATTTCCATAGCCGTTTGAATATCGTCCTGAGTTCCCTGTTATGCGTGACGGCCAGTGCGTAGGCCGGTTGCTCTTTCACCGATTTCTCGACTCGGCACATGCCGTTATCGATCGCATGAAACTGATTGTGCAGATCGTCGAAAGATTGATCGACTCCCTTGCCTCCCTTGGCGGCTTGAGCGGAGGTCTCCGCCATAGTGGTCAGATTGACGAGGGTATCGAGACCCGTTGCTCCCTTCGCCTTCTCGGTAAATTCCTTTGCGTGGGGATAAAACAGATAGCTACACCCGCTGGTGCTCAGGAGCAGCAAGGCGGCGATTGTGAGCACTGATTTCCAACCCATACATCCTCCTTGAGAACGACTTGGAATTGAGAGACGAGAACTTCCCCGGCGATAGACCTATGCGGGGAAGTCCTTCGTATTGAGTTTCGCTAGACCGTGACGGTCACTGTCTTGATAGCTGACTTCACTTTGGCAGCCATTTCAGATGGAATCGACTCCAATTTATGACATTGCTTGGCATGGGTCGCGACGAGCTGCATCAGTTCCGCCTCGGTCTCGGTCCTCACTTGAAAGCCGCATCCGACATTGGCGTCAACGTCGAGACATCCAAGCTGCTTGTACTGTTTGTCTGCCATGACTACCTCCTCTTGTTAAGGTTGGGTCGTGAATGTGTATGTGGAGTAGCAGCGATCGATCGCTTCCTATGTCAGCTGATGAGGAGAATGTAGTGGATTTGTACGTAACAGATCAACCTCCGAATTGCTTGAGGACCAGACCGGGTGATTATAATGAAACATGCGACTTGTGGAACTGGTCGATACGGTGACTCGGGTCCGCGCGACCAACAAAAAATCCGAAAAAGTCCGCATCTTGACCGACACGCTGCTTCTCGCCCACGCACGCGACATCGAACTGGCGGCATTCTATCTCGCAGGATCGCTCCCCCAAGGCAAAATCGGAGTCGGCCGGAGTCTCATTCAACAGGCGATGGCGGTCGGCGAATCCTCCGTGGGGCCGTTGACGTTAGAGAATGTAGACGATGCCATCAACCGTCTGGCCGGCGAGCAGGGCACCGGCTCGACAGAGCGACGAGCCGCTGAGCTCGGCCGACTGTTCAGCCGAGCGACTGTAGATGAGCGGCGCTTTCTCTCGCAACTCTTGATCGGTGAGATCAGGCAAGGTGCTTTGGAAGGTCTCCTTCTGGAGGCGATTGCCCGTGCAGCTCATCTTTCTCTTTCCGACGTTCGTCAAGCTTCCATGTTCGTGCCGAGCATCGGTGTGTTGGCGCGTGCTGCCTTGGAAGAGGGAGCGGTGGGAATCGGCCGATTCTCACTGAGGCTGTTTACGCCTGTCGAACCAATGTTGGCAAACAGCACTGAGGATGTGGGAGAAGCGTTGAATCGCCTGGAGGAAGCGGCGTGGGAATATAAGCTGGACGGTGCACGTATCCAAGTGCACAAAGGCGACGATGAAGTCCGAATCTTCACCCGACAATTGCAAGACGTGACGCAGCGATTGCCGGAAATCGTCGAGTGGGCGAAACATGTACCGGTCCGAGAGATGGTGCTGGATGGAGAAGCGTTGGGTTTGCGACCAAATGGCCGGCCCCAGCCGTTCCAGATCACGATGCGGCGCCTTGGTCGACAGAAAGACGTGGCGACTCTTCGAACGGAAATTCCTCTTTCGCCCTGCATGTTTGATGCACTGTATCTCGACGGTACGTCATTGATTGCTCAACCATATCGTGATCGTATCAAAGTCCTGAACGAAGTGGCTCCTTCCGTAAGAGTCCCGCAGATACAGACAGGTGATCCGGATAGGGCGAGGACGTTTCTTCAAGCAGCATTGGAGGCCGGGCATGAAGGGGTCATGGCGAAATCGGTAAGTGCTCCCTATAGCGCGGGCCAGCGCGGATTCCAGTGGTTGAAGCTGAAAGAAGCCACGACGCTTGATCTCGTGATCCTTGCCGCAGAATGGGGCAACGGCCGCCGGGAAGGTTGGCTTTCCAACCTCCACCTAGGAGCGTGGGATCCCGAGAGCGGTCAATTCGTGATGCTCGGCAAGACATTCAAAGGGTTGACCGATGCGATGCTCCGTTGGCAGACGGAGAAACTGCTTTCTCTTGAGATTCATCGCGACGCCTCTACCATCCTTGTGCGACCTGAGTTGGTCGTCGAGATTGCGTTCAGTGATATTCAAGACTCGCCTCGTTACCCAGCCGGTTTGGCGCTCCGTTTTGCCAGAGTGAAGCGATACCGGACCGACAAGACCGCCGTTCAAGCCGACACGATTCAGACCGTGACGGAGTTGTTCAAAACTCGGCGGCAGTGACAGTTGACTCGTTGTTTTCCGCTCGGCTCGCTTCTACAATCTTGCCGAGGCGTCACTGTGACCATGTCAGGCACGAAGATTCGGTGCGGCTGGGTCGGCCTGAAACCGCATCTCATTCAATACCATGATGAGGAATGGGGCGTGCTGGTGCATGACGATCGTAAGCACTTCGAAATGCTTTTGCTCGAAGGAGCTCAGGCGGGTCTGACATGGGAAACGATTCTGCTGCGTCGCGAAGGATACCGTAAAGCTTTTGCCGGATTTGATCCTGCTGTCGTCGCCCGGTTTACCACGCGGATAAAGGCCGCACTGATGAAGGATGCGGGTATTATCCGCAATCGATTGAAGATCGAGGCGGCTGTCACGAATGCACGGGCATTTCTGGCCGTGCAGCAGGAGTTTGGATCATTTGACCGATATGTCTGGCGATTTGTCTGTGGGAATCCACGGATCAATGGTTGGAAGGCTCTCAACCAGGTTCCAGCCATCACGACTGAAAGCGACGCATTGTCCAAAGACCTGAAAAAGCGCGGCTTCCAATTTGTAGGCAGTACGATCATCTATGCCTATATGCAGGCAGTCGGGCTGGTGAATGATCATACAAATGATTGTTTTCTTGGCGGGAAGGGCGTTCAGTGAATGCACGCTTCCTTACTTTTTTAAAAATTCAACCAGACTCATGAACGGAAAGTGCAGAAGGCACACCCAACTTCTGCGCGAGATTTTTGGGCAAGGGGGAAAGAGTAGCGATCAGGCTCTCTGATCGCTACGGTTCGGCCATATTGATAATGCGGCTGCAACGACCAGCCACACGACACCTACAAGAACTGCCACTATGTTGAGCTCGTACCAGGCATTTATCCCAAGGAATGCCTCATTGAGAAGGAACGCCAGCAGCAACATACCGAATCCAATCCAATTGATAAAGCTCATTCCCATGGATTGTCTCCTTTCTAGTGATGGCCTTTGCCTGCGTTCGATGAACTCCTAAATGAATTATCCTTTTGAAACTGAGCCGGAACCCTACGTCATGCCCGAGGCTACATCCTTAGACCTTGAAAAGTTAGTGGACGAACCGACATCATGCGTCTTGACGCTGGTGCCCTCCCCACAATGAGAGCCAAAGCGCGACACCGAGGTACAAGATAGCCGGAATAATTACGGTGAAATTGAGGTCGTACCACACGTTTAAATACACGACCTCATTTAGGAAGAGAGCAAAAAGCAACATCAGGAAACCGATGATATTGAACCAACGAAAACCCACGGCTTGCCTCCTCTCGTTGATGTCTCTGACTTGTGAGCAACGATCGTGTAACTCAACCGTCTTCCTTCTTAGCTTGGAAGCAATTGTACGTCACTCCTGGTACGAAAAGCTACGGTGAAAATGACCGTACTTCCATGGTGCAGCGTTGTATGTGTCTAATCGGCTGTTGGTGGTATCGGAGAGGCATGAGATAGAAGTGCCAAGGATTATCGCACACTTAGATATGGATGCATTCTTCGCCGCGATTGAGGAGCGTGATACCCCGGCTTTTCGTGGGGTTCCTCTTGTTGTTGGTGCAGATCCGCTGGGCGGAAAAGGTCGCGGGGTAGCGTCTACGTCGAACTATCCGGCGCGTGCGTACGGAATTCACTCGGCAACGCCTATCTCGGCCGCATGGCGCTTGTCCGAGGCCGCTCGCCGTGCGGGAAAACCGCCGGTCATTTTTGTATCGGTCGACATGCAAAAGTATGCACGAGTTTCGGAGAAAGTGATGCGGATCGTACGGCACTTCATTCCCAGTATGGAGCAGGCCAGTATAGATGAAGTCTACGGCGACGTGAGCTGGACAGGATCGTATGAGAAAGCAGAACGCGTCTGTCATCATTTGAAAACGGAGATCCACTCTGAAGAACAACTGACGGCCTCAATCGGTCTTGGGCCGAATAAGTTGATCGCCAAAATCGCTTCAGGATGGCGGAAACCCAACGGACTCACGATCGTGCGCGAAGAAGAGGCCGAGGCGTTTCTGGCGCCGCTCTCGATCCGGGTCATCCCTGGGATCGGACCTAAAACGGAAGACATGCTGAACGCAAAGAACATCAAGATCATCACGGATCTCAGAGCGCTGCCCCTCCATCAACTCGAAGCCATGTTAGGGAAACGCGGCGTGGATCTCTATGAGAAGGTGCGCGGACGAGATGACTCACCGGTTGAAGAATATTCGGAACCGAAATCCATCGGGGAACAGGAAACGTTCGAATTCGATACGCTCGACAGTCATATGCTTCTCAGTCAACTCGACGGGCTGGTCCGAGGCGTGATGGATCGCCTGCATCGCGAAGAATTTCATTCGTTTCGAACCGTCGTGCTGACCATTCGCTTTGCGGATTTTGTGACCACGTCACGCACCCATACCTTGGCTAGGGCGACCGGTGAGCCGGCGATATTGAGACGGGAGGCCATGAAGCTGATGCTTCCCTTTCTCGATCGACGTGAAAACCCACACCGAAAACTCATCCGCTTGCTTGGTCTTCGAGTGGAGAAACTGAGTTGTGAGATGAACCGCGTTGGGTTGTTCGATGGGCTCTTGAGCTGAACCAGATAGCCCTATGTCCGCATAGGATTTGCCAAAATAAGAAACAAATAAGTACGTTGGTGGACTATCTCGATTGAAATTGGAGCTCAACGCGCCTTGTGGCCCTACATTCCGGTGAAGGCTAGATCTTCTGTCGCGTATGATTTTTCCTTCACTATTAAATTATATTTAGAATCAGTCATTTATCGTCACAATACTTCGGAGTGATGAATCAATATCCCTTCGCTGTTTTGTTTCGATACGTTCTTAAACAAGAAGTTTGAAGGGCAATTCATGGGCAATCTACGTAGGCCATTATCAGGCTCCATAGGTATGGCCTTTGCTTTCCTTACCTTGCAGTATCGTTAATTGATCTTTGGAGGCATCATGAATATTGGAGCAAAGGAAGTTCTGCATGGATCCCTCATGTGCCGTGTGGGGAATCTGAATACGGAAGCTACTGTGGTCGGGGTCACTAAAGACGTGAAGGCTTCATTTCCTTCTCGCCGGCGAGAGGTGCGGGTGAATGAACAAAAGATATGCGCCTATAGCTTGTGCGAATCATTCGATGGCAAGCAAGTGACCATTGAGCAGGGTGAGGTGTACTGCATTAACAGGAGTGAGCATGGAATTCTCGTGTTGATGGGTGGCCGGCCTCGAAAGCGGCAACTGCTGGAGCTCCATGTTGCTGAAACACGATGGGAATATTCCATGAATTTGTATGAAGTGCAGTGGACGAAACTAGTACCTGTTGAGTCTCACGGTGAGCTTTTTCTTGCGGGATGCAGCCTGGTATTTGGAGCGCCTCGCTACTGGGTATTCTAACGTCTTGATCATGGCAGAGCCTCGCCTCATGTGTCTCTACGCTCACGACTGCTCGGGTTCCCTTTACTCATTGAAGTCCTATTCAATTTGCATGGCACTTCTTTTGAGCTAGAAATCTTCGAAAGATCGTGTTTAATTTCCCTGGCGTGGGCTTAAATTAAGAGCAAATCGCTCGCTGTTCCGCCAGGGAAGATCCTAGTGCATCTCGTTTTGTGTGTCGTACTACTGGTTAACAGTTTAAATTCACCACGAAATCGTACATCTAGAGGCCATCGCGGTATTGAAGGACGTCTAATCCACCGATATTGGTCCAGATGCTCCCGACGGCACATATCTTAATCTAGGCACTATAGTCCTTTCCTTTATAGGCATCTTTAGTTGGAGGTAGTTGTGAAGAAGGAGTCCCATCGATATATCACACGAGCCAGCAGGAACTGGCTGTTCTAAAACGCTATGCGCTTCCGTTACACCCTGAGTCTGTCGTCTGGGTGTTCTATGAGGGCAACGATCTCCGGGATGCTGCAAGATATGCGGACAATGTGTCATTTCTAAGATCCAACTTGGATATGATAAATACATCCTGGGATCGCTCATTTACTAAGAATTCGTTGCTCTGGCTGGATCGTGTCTTACATGGGTGCAGCCTGCCCGTCAAGACGGAGATGTGGCCAATAGCCCGTGCGATCGTTGGAGATACTGAGGAGGGAAAGCAACTGGTATATGTTAAGGGTCGTTCACGCGCTGTGGGTCTCACATTGGAGGAACTTGATGCCCTCAAGACATCCGTGACTGCGATTGAGGAAGCTCATCGACTCATTCGTGATAAAGGAGGACGGCTCCTTGTCGTATTTGCTCCAACCGCGTTCAGGGTCTATCACGACATCGCCGATTTCAAGGAAGCTGGTGATGATACGGCTCAATGGGAGCTGAATGATTTGCCGGATCGTTTCCGCAGAATGATTTCCGAAATTTCTCCTGACATTGGATATCTCGACCTAACGTCTGCACTGAAATCCGCCGCCAGAAATGACACCCTCGTTTTCCTGCCTGACGATACGCATTGGTCAGCCGAGGGGCATCGAGTGGTCGCTAAAGCTCTAGCTACGGATCTCATGATTCAACCTAAGCTATTTGCAGGACAGCCACGCCTTTCGGCTGATAAACACAAGATGGACAGCATTCTTTCCACAGATGCGTTTATGGTTCGCAATCTGGATGGCACGATCCGATACTGGAGTGATGGGGCGAGGA
Organism: Nitrospira sp.; assembly: GCA_025936075.1. Lineage (GTDB taxonomy): Bacteria > Nitrospirota > Nitrospiria > Nitrospirales > Nitrospiraceae > Nitrospira_D. Next base: position 8,743 of record JAICUC010000027.1, read on the forward strand.
AGCTGTATGGATGGGAGCCGTATGATGCACTGGGGACAAATTCCCATCAACTCCTCAAGACGGTTTTCCCTGTTCCGCTCCAGGTGATCGAAGAGCAGCTTCGTATGAACGGTCGATGGGAAGGAAAGCTCGTACATATGCGTCGTGATGGATCAAAGGTTACAGTGGTAAGTCATTGGGATCTCCAGCAGAACCCTCATTCTCAGGATCGGTCGACTACTGTGGTCGAGATCAATGGCCCCCTTCCGATTTCCAGCTCCGGATCATTCGGGAAGGGATTGCTTTCACTCCTGGATCAATCGAAATGTTCGAACGGTCCACTTCCATGCCAGAAAACTTCTTGAATATCGGTTGATTGCAAGTCAGGATGGCCGTATCCTGCGCGCGTGGTCTTCTGGTTCGTCATCCTCTATCTTCTCCTTTCTGTCGGCATCGGACTTTATGCGGCGACCCGTGTGCGGAACTCCAAGGATTTTGCCGTTGCCGGCAGGAGCCTGCCGTTAGCCGTTGTGGTAGCCACCGTGTTCGCGACGTGGTTCGGCGCGGAAGCGGTATTGGGCATCTCGGCTACCTTTGTCAAAGAGGGACTGCGTGGCGTGATTGCCGATCCATTCGGGTCCAGTATGTGTTTGATGCTCGCCGGACTTTTTTTTGCTCCGCGCCTGTACCGACTCAATATGCTGACAGTTGGAGATTACTATCGGTACCGCTACAACAGGACCATAGAAGTGTTATGCACGCTCTGTATCGTCGCCTCGTACTTAGGCTGGGTCGCGGCCCAATTCAAAGTGCTGGGCTTGGTGCTCAATGTCGTGACGGAGGGAAGCGTCAGCCAGTCGGCGGGAATCGTAATCGGGGCAGCGATTGTTCTGACGTATACGACGTTCGGAGGCATGTTCTCTGTGGCGATCCTCGATTTTGTTCAGATCTCCGTAATTATGGGGGGACTTTTGTATATTGCCTCGATCGTCGGGGATCTGGCGGGCGGCGTGCGTACGGTCGTCGGCCATGCTGCCGATGCCGGCAAACTCGACTTGTTCCCGCCTGCTACGATGACGGCTTGGGTTCCATTCATCGGGGCTTGGATGACCATGATGCTTGGTTCCATTCCACAACAAGATGTGTTTCAACGGATCACGTCGGCAAAGGACGAGCCTACAGCTGTGCGGGGCTCGCTGCTGGGCGCAGCGCTCTATTTTACCTTCTGTTTTGTACCGATGTTTCTCGCCTACGCCGCAACTTTAATTGATCCTGTCAAGTTCGGCGCATTGTTGGAGCAGGATTCCCAGCTGGTCTTGCCGACCCTGGTGTTGCAACATACTCCGATCGCGGCGCAGGTCATTTTCTTCGGAGCAGTTCTTTCTGCAGTGATGAGCTGCTCCAGTGCAACCCTGCTCGCACCATCGGTTGCGCTGAGTGAGAACGTCATCAGACCCATGTTTCCACACGTGAACGATTCTGAATTTCTGCGGCTCATGCGTGTGGTGCTGGTAGGATTTGCCTCCGCGGTTTTGGTTCTTGCACTATGGTCGGAGGCGACGATCTACAAGCTGGTTGTGAGCACATACAAAATAACCCTAGTAGCGGCTTTTTTCCCGTTGTTTGCAGGGCTTTATTGGAAGCGGGCGACGACACAGGGGGCACTGTGGGCCATTGTCGCCGGACTGGCGAGTTGGCTGGTGTTGGAACTAGTAAGCCAGCCGACCGACGTGTGGCCTCCACAGCTTGTCGGGTTTACAGTGGCGGGAATTGGTATGCTTGCGGGGTCTTTGTGGCCTACTCAGATGGGCAAGTCTCAGGGACTTATCGAGAGCGTCAAGGATAAAGTAGAGTAACACCCGTTCATCTTCCCGAGGCGAGGCCGGTTTTGGTTCACCCATTCATATCGTCGGTCCAGCTAGTGATCGAGCGTGAAACGTACGGCTCGACGAATTTCTTCCACTGTAAACGGTTTCCGAATCACACGCCGTGCACCGAAAAGCTTGGCGACGTTCAGAAAGTTCTGATGGCCGGCCGCCCCGGTCATAGCAATAACTTTGGCATCCAGAAATTCCTGCGTCAGAGCGAGAGTCACTTCCATCCCGTCTCGCTCCGGCATCAGGATGTCGGTAATGACGAGGTCAGCCGGTGTCTCACGATAAAGTGTGAGACCTGTTTGGCCGTCGGGAGCTTCACGAATCTGATGACCGTCTTCTTCAAGGATGTCGCGCAATACCGCCCTAATTGGCGCGTCATCGTCAACAATCAGGATACTGGCCATGCTTTCCCCTACCAGTCCAGAACTCGTGTTTGTGAGGCGGCGTGGTTGGATTCGGTGTCAAGCCGCACGCATGACGACTGAATACGATTCCGTATAGAGTTCGTCTTCCTTGTGATCCGCCTCATCGGTTGCGAGGATCAAGGTCGGTTGTACCTTGGCAAGCCGGTGTTGTTCGATGACCGGGTCATGGACATTCCCGCAATTCATGCAGCGATATCCGTTAGCCCACATATGTCCGTAGGTACTCTCGAAATCCAGGAAACGTTCTCTCACCATGAGTCCGTGGCAGCGTGAGCAGGTCATGTCTATTCTCCTTTGTAAAGGTTGGTGCTTCATGCTTCCTGTGAGAAAGATAGCGGCAGACTTGGAGATGAGATAGATCCGGAGGAGGTAGCTCGGAAGGAGGGTGCATGGCAGAGGGCCAACATCGAAATCTTCCGGGTAAGCGTGATCCTCATCACGTGGGAGCGACAATCCGGCCTAAATGGCTATAACCACCCGACTCGTTCCTCAATAGCTCAGCATAGTTCGACTCTGTTCACTTCCATTGAGTCAAGTTCTTACTCAACTCGGCCGATAGTATTAGCGGAAAAATTTTTAAGAACGAGTGTCCGCCATGGCGACGATGAGTACTATCCGGCATGCCCAATATTGGGCTCGCACAGTGTTGCGGGCTGCCGTTGTTTTGATCGCTCTGCTTTCACTCACCGGCTGCCTTGTCAGACCACATGCATTGAACAGAGATGAGATAAAGACTCGAGCGGTGAAAGATTTTGAAGCCATTTCGTCGATAGATGAGCCAATCACGAAGCCCATCGATCTCTACGAAGCCATTGCACGGGCCTTGAAGTACAACTTGGATGCGAAGGTCAAGGCGATACAAGTTCAGTTGGCTCATCAACAACTCAATATCGCGCACTATTCATTGCTTCCCCAAGTCTCCGCCAATGCCGGTTTCGATGGGCGCAATAATTATAGCGGTGGTACAGGGCGATCGATCATTACCGGACGCCAAGCAATTGAACCGTTTACGTCGTCGGAAAAGAACTTCACATACGGCAATCTCGCCTTGAGTTGGGACGTCCTGGACTTCGGGTTATCCTTCGTGCGCGCTCAACAGGCTGCCGACAACGTGATGATTGCAGAGGAGGAAAAGCGGCGTATCGCGGTTCGGCTCGTACAGGAAGTTCGAAGTGCGTATTGGCGGGCCGTGAGCGCGGAACGTGTGCTTCCCCGGATTCAGCATTTGAATGAATCGGTCTCGAAGGCGCTGGATAGCGCCCAGCTCATCGTCGATCGAAAGCTTCAAGCTCCGTTGACCCCTCTCAATTACCAGCGGGATTTGCTCAACACACAACGGGAAGTCCGACGACTCTTTCGTGAATTCGCTACGGCCAAGACACAACTGGCTTCGATGATGGGGGTGCCGCCTGGAACTCCGTTCGATCTGGTCATACCACCGAGCGCGACCGCGGTGCCGGCGATCAATTTGGATAGTCAAAAGATGGAAGAACAGGCGTTACTGCTCAGACCTGAGTTGCGAGCCATTGACTATAAGAAGCGAATTAATGCCAAGGAAGTAAAGGCCGTATTCTTGGAGCTTTTCCCCAGTCTCAAGGTCTCATTCGGGGGGTACTATAACAGCAACAGCCTCCTCTTCTATCAGAACTGGCTGACCTATGCCGCTCAGGTGAGTTGGAACCTACTCTCAGTATTTCGAACGCCGGCAAAGCTCAAAGCGATCGAAGCACACGGGCAAATGTTGGATGCCCAAAGCCTGGCGTTAAGCTTGTCCATTCTGACGGAAGTGCATGTCGGTGCCGCTCAGTTCGTGCATGCCAAGGAGGAATATCAGGACGCTTGGAATTATCAGCGTGCGCAGGCAGCAATCGTTGAGCACACCAATAACTTATGGCTAACACAAAGAACGAGTGATCTCACGTTGATCCGAGAACGAGTCAACGATGTTGCGGCGGATGTGCGATTGGATGCCGCACGATCAGGAATGGAAATGGCCTATGCCACCTTGATGGCCTCTCTGGGGGAGGAAGCGGTTCCTGCCAGCATGGGCGAACAAAACGTGGCCCAACTTGCCGATTCGATCAGGCGGTACTGGGAATCCAGTGGTTTCACGATGTCGGAAGCGGAAAGGAGATCGGAAGCCCATGCGACACCGGTGGCTCGATAGCGTGCTGGTGCTTTTCACCGTCATGGCGGTGGGTGTCCCTGCGACAGGTTGGTGCAAGGGAGATCGACTGGTCCATGCCACAAGGCCGGAATCCGGCGTTGCCCGTGGAATCGTGAAGGCGGCGGCACAGGCGATCCTCTATGCTCAGGTCCAAGGCCGAGTCAGTCAGCTCCCATACAAAGAAGGGCAACGCTTCGAAAAGGGGTACACGCTGGTCCAACTCGACTGTGACAAGTATCGTGCAGAATTAGCAGTCGCCATCGCTGAACATGAGGCAAAAGACAAGGTTTATAAGAATAACATTGAGCTCGGTAAACTCAATGCCGTGAGTAAACTTGACCTAGAAACGTCTGAGGCGGAAGCCAAGAAGGCATTTGCCGCTATTCGGATTGCCGAGGTCAACGTAAAAGGATGCCAAATTGCCGCTCCATTTGCGGGGCGTGTGGCCAGCATCATGATCAACGAGCATGAGAACGTATTCCCCAATGACAAATTGATCAGTCTGTTGGACGACAGCAGCCTTGAGATCGAGCTCGTGCTGCCCTCTTCTTCGCTGTCCTGGCTCCGACGCAAGTCGTCGTTTACATTCGTCGTGGACGAAACTCGAAGAAGTTATCCGGCAAGGGTCAAAGAAATCGGCGCTTCGATCGATCCTGCGAGCCAGACGATCAAAGTAACAGGGGCTTTCGAGAAATTACCGCCGGAAATCTTGGCCGGCATGAGCGGGTCAGCCCAATTTCCGGAGCAACCTTAGACATGGCCACGACAGCAGAGCCGACCGCACAACAGTTCCCGACCTTGATTCATCTGGCGGCCCTCACCCATCTGGAAGGACAAATCCGTGCGGCCCGAACAATCCAAGAGCTGCAATTTCTCTCGGTCAACGAAACCAGGCGACTGATCCCCTACGATCAGGCTTTTCTGTTGAGTCCATCAGGACCTGCGACGGATGTGTATCGCGTGCTCAACGCATCAAGCGTCGCCGTCGTTGATCGCGACGCGTCAATGATCGTATGGCTCGAACAGGCGGTTCAGGCGTTGCGTCGTGCTGGGAACACCGGTGAACAACCAATGGTTGTCACGGAAGAGCTGTTGCCCGATTCACTTCGCAATGGCTGGCGGGAGTTTGTGAAGGGGCATGTCTTTTGGTGCCCATTGCAACATCCGGACGAGACGGTGCTCGGGGCTTGGTGGTTCGAGCGCGATTTTGCCTGGCAGGAAAACGATGTGGCGATTGTCCATCGCTTGGCCGGCAGTTTTGCGTATGCGTGGAAGGCGCTGTCGAAAAAAGAGCAGGGCTGGTCTAGGAAGATCAAGAAGCCGACCTGGTGGATTCTGCCGGTTGCCGCGCTGGGCATGCTCTGTTTACCGATCCGAATTTCCGCGGTGGCGCCGGTCAAAGTCATGGCGAAAGATCCGGTGGTGGTCAGCGCGCCTATGGACGGCGTCATTGCGGATGTGCTTGTGCCACCAAATCAGGTGGTGCAACAGGACACATCGTTGTTCCGGTATGAAGACACCAACCTGCGCAATCAATACCGCATCGCGGAGAAGCAATTGGCGGTCGCCAAAGCCGAGCATCGTCAAGCTGTCCAGGCTGGCTTCGGCGATCCGCGGCGCAAGGCCGATGCTCCATTGGGTGAAGTCGAAGCGGATCTCCGCCAGACCGAACTCGACTACGCAAAGGAAATGCTGGATCAGATCGAAGTCAAGGCCTCGAAACCAGGGTTGCTCCTTTATTCGAACAAATCCGATTGGGTCGGTCGACCGGTAACCGTCGGAGAGCGCATCATGGAAGTCGCGGACCCGAAACAGATCGAACTGCGCATCGACTTGCCGGTGGCGGACGCCATCGTACTCAAAGAAGGGGCTGACGCAATCGTATTTCTCAACGCCTTCCCCTTGGAGTCCTTTGCGGCAACCGTAGTCCATACGAGTTACCATGCCGAGGTACTGCCGGGCGATATCCTGGCGTACCGTGTGACGGCACGACTGACACAACCGGATCCGCGTGTCCGCATCGGATGGCAAGGCACGGCAAAGGTCTATGGCGAGCAAGGGCCCCTCGCATATCTGTTGCTACGACGTCCATTGACGGCGATTCGGCAATGGGTAGGGTGGTAAGCATGTTCCTGTCGGGATCACCAGAGGCCAAGCCACAGGAACGCAAGCTCCCACCGATACGCACGAACCTCCAATTCAATCGCGGCACCCCGACGCCCGACGGCGTGCCGACTTGGACCATTGTCGATCCCATTCGCAGCCGGTATTTTCAGATCGAATGGCCGGTCTATCAGATGATCAAACACTGGAGTGCCGGAACGATTGAAAAACTCCATGCGGTGATGGCACGTGAGACGACCTGTCGGACGACTGTCGGAGATGTGGAAGACTTCGTGAAGTTTCTCTATGCGAACAATTTGACCGAGCAGTCTGCGGGCGGCAAGCACACGGATTACCAGCTCCAGGCCCAAGCCGGTGAGCAGAATTGGATGATGTGGCTGCTCCATCACTATCTGTTCGTCAAGATACCACTCGTGCATCCACACAACGTCCTGAGGGCAACGCTCCCATACGTTGCGCCCTTCTACACGGTGGCTGCTGGATGGATATTCGGCATGATGGGGTTGATCGGACTGATCCTAGTCAGCCGCCAATGGGATGCTTTCATCTCGACCTTTCTCTACTTTTTCAATTGGCGCGGGGCCATTCTCTATAGCTTGTCCCTTGGTGCAGTGAAGATTGTCCATGAGTTGGGGCACGCCTACACCGCCACGCGATTCGGCTGTCGAGTTCCGACGATGGGCGTTGCCTTCCTCGTTATGATGCCGGTCCTCTATTCTGACGTGTCCGATTCCTACCGGCTGACATCGAAGCGGAAACGTCTCTTAATTGCGGCGGGCGGTGTGATCGCAGAGTTAGGGCTTGCCTCAGTCGCATTGTTCGCCTGGGGGTTTCTGCCGGACGGCACCGTTCGGAGTATCGCCTTTATCGTGGCGACGACTAGTGTGATCATGAGCCTCGCAGTGAATTTGAACCCGTTCATGCGATTTGACGGTTATTATCTGCTCGCAGACGGCCTGGGCATTCCAAACCTTCAGGATCGGGCTTTCGCGTTCGGACAATGGCAGCTGCGCGGCCTGCTGTTCGGATGGTTCTCCTCGCCCCCGGAGGAGACTTCAGTCGCTCGGCGCCGGACCCTCATTGCCTATGCCTGGGCAATCTGGCTCTATCGCCTGATTATTTTCACCGGTATCGCTGTAATGGTCTATCAGTATTTTTTCAAAGCGCTGGGCATCATTCTGTTCCTGGTCGAGATCGTCTGGTTCATCGCCATGCCCATCGCTCGTGAGATCACCGGCTGGTGGACCAATCGTGCTTTCTATGCGATTTCATCGAGAGCCTGGGGAACGGCCATCGTCCTTGGCATCTCCCTCTCGCTTGTGTTTATTCCGTTTCCCACGAACGTCTCGGCTCCCGCGATTCTGCAGGCCGCCTCCTACGCCACGATCTATGCGCCGATGCCTGGACGTGTCAGACAGGTACTGGCTCGTAACGGGCAAAGGGTCATGGCCGGCGAACAGATCGCGGTATTGGAGAATCCATTGTTGGAGAAAGAAGTGCGGTTGGCGGAAATTAAAGCGGCGATGTGGAACTATCGTCTTGGTCGCCAGGCTGGTCATGATCAGGACCGCGCACAACGACAAGTAATCGCCGAATCGTTGAAGGCAGAATTGGCCGAATTAGCCGGACTCGAATCCAAACAGGCGAATTTTATTCTCAAGGCCCCCATAGCCGGGATGATACGCGATCATGCAGATTCGCTCCTCCCTGGCCGATGGATCGATCAGAAGCTTCCCGTTTTCTATCTCATCGATGCCGATCATGCTGTGATCGAAGGTCTCGTCCCTGTCGATAAGCTCTCCTATATCGATGTTGGGCAATCGGCGCGATTCATCCCTGCAGACCTGACCAGTCCATCCATCGAAGCTCAGGTGGCCGAGATAGCCGAAGTCGACGAGCGAGATGTAGCCATATCCTACTTCGCATCAATTTTTGGAGGCGATATGGCGGTGCGGAAGGACGATAAGGGCCGACTTAATCCGGAGGTTTCAGTATATCGAGTTCGACTGAACCTTCGCGATGCCATCCAGGATGTCGATCAAGCCGTCCTCGGCCACGTTCAGATCCAAGGACAGTCTTCCAGCTTAGCAAAACGAGTGTGGGATCACATCGTGGCAGTACTGATCCGGGAAAGCGGATTCTAAGCAATCGGCTGGATACTGGATAGGCGGACTTTTCCGAACCATGGCCTCGTAGGGCGGTCCCACATGCAGCGACGAAAGGAAAATGCCCCCTCAGTCGCGCACTCCAGGCACTGATTAATGGATTTTAGAGTGGTTCGCATCCATTACCATCGGTTCTCGTAGGTCTGTGCTTCATTGTCGTACCCGGATCTTGCATGGTTTTGTTGCATCTTCAGCAACGGCAACATCCATTCGATGGTGGCTTGACGCATCATTCCGACCACATAAGGAGTCGATATGTTCCTGCGCAAGAAACCAAAACCAACTTCAACGGCCAGGCGGGACGGGCAGACTCGGAAGGCGCCCCATGCTCCGAAGACAAAACAATCCCTTCTCTCACTCGAACCTCGCTTGATGTTCGATGCAGCGGCCGCAGCGACAGCTGCCGAAGTGCAGTCTGAGCAGGTGGCTCAGGATCAGGCTGAAGCCGCAGTATCATCCGAAGCTGCCGGCGATCATCAGACCGCTGAGCAGAACGAGTCACAGAACCTTCTTCAAGCCATTGCGGCCTATAATCCGGGCGAGTCCAAAACCGAGGTGGTTTTCGTCGATCCCACAGTGCCGGATTGCCAAACGCTGCTACCCGGGATTGGCTCCAATGCAGAAGTGATCATGCTTGATCCCACACGAGATGGGGTTGAGCAGATTGCTGAGTCGCTGGCCGGACGCAGCGGCATAGATGCCATCCACCTCATCTCGCATGGTAGCTCGGGGGAGTTGCAGCTGGGTGCCGGCACGCTCACCGCCGAATCCATGTCCGGAGAGTATGCCGACGAACTGGCCACGATCCGGGAAGCCTTGTCGGATCAGGCCGACATTCTTGTTTATGGATGCGATTTCGCCGAAGGCCACAATGGGCAAGAGGCGGCCACGTTGCTGAGCCAGTTGACTGGCGCCGACGTCGCTGCGAGCACGGACGCCACCGGCTTCGCTGGATTGGGCGGCGACTGGATGTTGGAGACGCAGATCGGGACTATCGAGACTCAAATAGCAGTGGACGATGGGGTCCAGGCGAATTGGGTTGGCCTGCTCGCCGGTGAAACGCCCCCGACGATTACCAATCTTAGCGGCGACAGCCGGGCGTACAGCGAGGGGGCGGGGGCGGTGGTCATTGAGAGCGGTAACGCGGTGGTCGCCGATGTGGATAGCCCCAACCTGGATACCGGTACCCTCACCGTGTCGATTCCGGCGGGAGGCGACAGTGCCGAGGATGCGCTGAACATCCGGAACCAAGGCACCGGCGCGGGGCAGATCGGCGTGAGCGGCAGCACTGTGACGTATGGCGGGACGACCATCGGGACCTTCACGGGGGGCAGCGGCGGCAGTAACTTGGTCATCACGTTGAACAGCAATGCCACCCCCACAGCGGTGACCGCGCTGGTCAGGAACATCACCTATCAGAACACCGACACGAATGCGCCGACGACGGGGGCGCGCACCGTGCGGTTTGTGCTCACTGACGGGGACGGCGGCACCAGTGTGAACTACGATACGACCGTGACGGTCAGCGGCGTCAACGACGCACCGGTGTTGGCGGATACGGCCTTGACCCTGACCGTGGCCGAAGACGCGGGAGCGCCGAGCGGGGCGGTGGGCAGTGTGGTGAGCGCCTTCACCGGGGGCATCACCGATGGGGACAGTGGCGCGTCCAAGGGCCTCGCGATTACGGGGAGGAACCAGACGAATGGGACTTGGTACTACACGACGAACGGAGGCAGCACCTGGACGGCGGTGGGGTCGGTGAGTAACACCTCCGCCCTGTTGTTGGCGGATAATGGGAACACGCGGCTGTACTTCGCGCCGAATGCCAACTACACCGGGACGAGCAGTGCGGCCCTGACCGTGCGGGCGTGGGATCAGAGCAGCGGCACGGCGGGGACGAAGGTGAGTACGGCGAGCAATGGCGGGACGACCGCTTTCTCCAGTGCCACCGACACCGTGGCGGTGACGGTGACGGCCGCCAACGATGCGCCGACGGATCTGGCGCTGTCGACGAACACCGTGGTGGAGAACGCGTCGAACGGGACCGTGGTCGGTACGGTGAGTGGGACGGACC